>JAEWFU010000143.1 GCA_023388675.1 Pseudomonadota bacterium
GCAGAGGCTATTGCCTCCGGCGAATCCGTCGAAGCGTTCAAGGGAAGGATGCAGGCATGAAGATGCCGCAGACAATCGGCGTCGTGCATTTCATTGGCATCGGCGGCATCGGCATGAGCGGCATCGCTGAGGTGCTGCACAATCTCGGCTATTCGGTGCAGGGCTCCGACCAGGCCGACAGCGCCAACGTGCAGCGGCTGCGCGACAAGGGGATTGACTGTTTCGTCGGCCACGCGGCCGAGAATCTTGGCGCGGCCGAGGTCGTGGTCGTCTCCACTGCGGTGAAGAAGAACAATCCCGAGCTTGTCGCCGCCCGCGAAAAACTGCTGCCGATCGTGCGGCGCGCGGAGATGCTTGCCGAGCTGATGCGCTTCCGCAACGCGATCGCCATCGGCGGTACGCACGGCAAGACGACGACGACATCCATGGTGGCAACGCTGCTCGATGCCGGCGGGCTCGACCCGACCGTCGTCAATGGCGGCATCATCAATGCCTACGGCACCAATGCGCGCATGGGTGGGGGCGACTGGATGGTGGTGGAGGCTGACGAGAGCGACGGCACCTTCCTCAAGCTGCCGGCCGACATCGCGGTCGTCACCAATATCGATTCCGAGCATCTCGACCACTACGGTTCGTTCGACAAGGTGCGCGAGGCCTTCGCCAGTTTCGTGGAGAACGTGCCGTTCTACGGCTTCGGCGTCATGTGCATCGATCATCCCGAGGTGCAGGCGCTGGTCAGCCGCATCGAGGATCGCCGCGTCGTCACCTACGGCGAGAACAAGCAGGCCGATATCCGGTTCTCGAACATGCGCATGGATGGCGCGACGTCGGTGTTCGACGTGACCATCCGCGACCGCAAGACGGGAGGCGTGGAGAACATCACCGGCCTGCGATTGCCGATGCCCGGCCGCCACAACGTTTCCAATGCGACGGCGGCGATCGCAGTTGCCCACGAGCTCGGGCTTTCCGCTGACGACATACGGCGCGGCCTGTCGTCCTTCGGCGGCGTCAAGCGGCGCTTCACCCATACCGGGTCGTGGAACGGGATCGAGATCTTCGACGACTACGGACATCACCCGGTCGAGATCAAAGCGGTGCTGAAGGCGGCGCGCGAGGCCTGTAAGGGGCGTGTGATCGCGGTTGCCCAGCCACACCGGTTTACCCGCCTGCGCGACCTGTTCGACGATTTCGCAGCCTGCTTCAACGATGCAGACACGGTCCTGCTCGCGCCGGTCTACGCGGCCGGCGAAGATGCCATAGACGGCGTGAATTCGCAGGCCCTGGTGTCGCGCATGCGTGCGGCAGGTCATCGCGACGCACGCCATATCGACGGCCCGGAGGCGATCGCGCCGCTGGTGCGCGAGCTGGCGCGCGAGGGCGATTTCGTCGTGCTGCTCGGTGCCGGCAACATCACCCAATGGGCATACGCACTTCCGAAGGAACTGGAAGGGACGTCATGACGAACGGCGCAGCCCTGCTTGAGCGGCTGAGCGATGTGGCTGCCGCGGTGCGCGGCCGGCTGACGCCGGATGCGCCGATGGATGCGATCACGTGGTTTCGCGCGGGTGGTGCGGCTGACCTGCTGTTCCAGCCGGCTGACGAGGAGGATCTGTCGGTCTTTCTCAAGATGCTGCCGCAAGACGTTCCCGTCACTGTCGTCGGCATCGGCTCGAACCTGCTCGTCCGCGAAGGCGGAATTCGGGGCGTCGTGATTCGCCTTTCCGCCAAGGGCTTCGGCAGTGTCGAGGCAATCGGCGTGAACCGCCTTCGTGCCGGCGCGGCGGCACCCGACAAGCGCGTGGCTGCTGCGGCGCTCGAAGCTGGGCTCGGCGGCTTCCATTTCTATCACGGCATACCCGGCGCGATCGGCGGCGCGCTACGGATGAATGCCGGCGCCAATGGCGTCGAGACCCGCGAGCGCGTCGTTTCAGTGCGTGCATTCGACCGGCAGGGCAAGGCACACGAACTCGTCAACGCGGACATGGGCTACGCCTATCGCCATTCGTCGGCTGCGCCGGACCTGATCTTCGTCGCTGCCGAGTTCGAGGGCTATCCGGAAGAGCGCGAGACGATCAAAGCGGCGATGGATGCGGTGCAGAACCATCGCGAGACGGTGCAGCCGATTCGCGAAAAGACCGGCGGTTCCACCTTCAAGAACCCCGAAGGGACCTCGGCCTGGAAGGAAGTCGACAAGGCTGGATGCCGCGGGTTGATGATCGGCGGGGCGCAGATGTCGCCGATGCATTGCAACTTTATGATCAACACCGGGTCTGCGACTGGCTACGACCTGGAATTTCTCGGCGAGACCGTGCGCGCCCGTGTGCTCGAGCATTCGGGCATCCGTCTCGAATGGGAGATCAAGCGCATCGGCGACTTCAAGGCCGGTCGCGAAGTGCAGCCTTTCCTCGGGCAATTGCTGTAGCGCGCGCTGATTTTCAGCCTCATTGAAGCAGTTCTGTTTCAAAAAGTGAATCGCTTCGAATCTCAAGGGCTTGTCATGGAATCAATCCTCTGATTCCTTGGGGTCAGAATCGTTTCCTGATTTGAGTCGAGCGTGCGGACGCTGGCGAACCCTTGTCGCCGGAAGACTCGGACTCAAACCTGGCGAAACACGAATGCGGCCCGGCTCAAGAGGGGATTTTGCGGGCATGGCAAAGAAGCATGTGGCCGTTCTGTTAGGCGGGTTCTCGTCCGAGCGGCCAGTTTCGCTCTCGTCAGGAAACGCGTGTGCGGATGCGCTTGAAGGCGAGGGATACAGGGTTACCCGCATCGATGTGACCCGAGACGTCTCCGGCGTTCTCGCCGAGCTCCGGCCCGATGTCGTCTTCAATGCGCTCCATGGTCCTTTCGGTGAGGACGGCACTATTCAGGGCATCCTCGAATATCTCGAAATTCCCTACACGCATTCCGGCGTGCTCGCGTCCGCGCTTGCCATGGACAAGGAACGGGCGAAGCGGGTAGCGAAGGCGGCCGGAATTCCGGTGGCCGAGGCGAAGGTGATGAGCCGCTTCGACATCGGCAGCAAACACCCCATGACGCCGCCTTATGTCGTCAAGCCGGTCAAGGAAGGCTCCAGCTTCGGTGTCGTCATCGTCAAGGAAGATCAATCGCATCCGCCGCAGGTGATCGGCTCGCCGGAATGGCGCTACGGCGATACGGTGATGGTCGAGCGATACATCCACGGGCGCGAGTTGACCTGTGCGGTGATGGGCGACGTGGCGCTCGGTGTCACCGAGATCATACCTGTCGGCCACACCTTCTACGATTACGACGCAAAATATGTCGAGGGCGGCTCAAAACACGAATGCCCCGCAAAAGTTTCACCAATTATTTACCAAAAAATACAGACACTGGCGTTGAAGGCACATCAAGCGATTGGCTGCCGTGGCGTCTCTCGATCGGACTTCCGTTACGACGACCGTCATTCGGAAAATGGCGAACTGATCTGGCTGGAAGTGAACACTCAGCCGGGAATGACGCCGACGTCGCTGGTGCCTGAAATTGCCGCTGAGGCGGGTCATGGGTTTGGTGAGCTTTTGAGTTGGATGGTGGAGGACGCTTCTTGTTTGCGTTGACGTCAGGACACGGCAAGGCAGCCATAGCCGGCATGCGCGGGCGGCTGGCGCCTGCATCCGGCGGGTATGTCCTCCCGCGCTGGCTGCGCAAGCCTGCGCGCGCGTTCTCGCGCTTCGTTGCCGGCGAGATCGAGGCGCCTCCCTACACCATGACCGTTCTGGCGGCCGCCGTCGTCGGCTCGTTTTCTCTCTACGGCGCAGTCCTGGGCGGCCACATGCCGAGCGTTATTCAGGCGGTCACCGCGCGCACGGGCTTTGCGATCAACGAAATCCGCGTGAGCGGGAATCACGAGACCTCCGAGATCGATATCTTCGATCGCGTCGGTCTGGACGGCTGGACCTCGCTGGTCGGGTTCGATGTCCGGGACGCACGGAACCGGATCGCCAGCCTGCCCTGGGTCGAGGATGCCTCGGTCCGCAAGATTTACCCCTCCACGCTCGAGGTGAAGATCGTCGAGCGGGAGCCGTTCGCGATCTGGCAACAAGGTAGCCGGCTTTCGCTCATCGAGAATGACGGCAGGGCGATTGCGCCGCTTTCGGGCGCGCGCTATCGCGCGCTGCCGCTGGTCGTCGGCGTCGGGGCGGATGAGCCTGCTGCCGGTTTCGTTGCCAAGGTGGCCGCCTATCCCGATCTGGCGG
>JAEWFU010000186.1 GCA_023388675.1 Pseudomonadota bacterium
CGGCGACCAGGATCGCCGCCAGAGCCGGCGCAAAAGCATGATAGGCGAACAGGGCGGCAAGCACGGACACCATCAGGTAGAACGGCCCGTCCAGCACGGGTAGCGGGCTGTCCGGCTCTCCGCTGCCCGCCAGCAGCACCGCGCCGAAGACGCTTGCGACAAATGCGGCAAAGGCGAAGCCAACGATGATGACTGCGAAGCGCCAGAGATAGCCTAGAACGCGGCTCAAGCTTCGCCGTGTCCGGCGATCATCATCGCTTCGAGCGCAAGGCGCTCGGATTTGCGCATGCGCTCCGATTCGGACTTGAGCTGGCCGCAGGCGGCGAGGATGTCGCGACCGCGCGGGGTGCGGATCGGCGAGGCGTAGCCGGCCTGGTTGATGTAGTCGGCGAACTTCTCGATCGTCTCCCATTCGGAGCACTGGTAGTTGGTGCCCGGCCACGGGTTGAAGGGGATTAGGTTGATCTTGGCGGGGATGCCGCGCAGCAGCCGCACCAGTTCCTTCGCATCGTCGAGCGAATCGTTGACGTCCCTCAGCATCACATATTCGAACGTGATACGGCGTGCGTTGGAGAGGCCCGGATAGTTGCGGCAGGCCTCCATCAGCGCTTCAAGTGGGTACTTCTTGTTGATCGGCACCATCATGTCGCGCAGGTCGTCGCGAACGGCGTGCAGCGAGATCGCGAGCATCACGCCGATCTCGTCGCCGGTGCGCGCGATCTCCGGCACCACGCCGGAGGTCGACAGGGTGATCCGGCGCCTCGAAAGCGAGAGACCGTCGCCGTCGGATGCAATCAGCAACGCCTTTTTGACATTCTCGAAATTGTAGAGCGGTTCGCCCATGCCCATCATGACGATGTTGGAGACCTTGCGGCCCTCGGCCGGCACGATCGCGCCGTCGGGCGTATCGCGGTCGGGGAAATCGCCCAGACGGTCGCGTGCGGTCAGCAACTGCGCGAGGATTTCCTCGGCAGTCAGGTTGCGCACGAGCTTCTGCGTTCCGGTGTGACAGAACGAGCAGGTGAGTGTGCAGCCTACCTGGCTGGAAATGCACAGCGTGCCGCGACCTTCCTCGGGAATGTATACCGTTTCGACCTCGACAGGGCGACCTGCGCCGCGCGGGGGAAAACGGAAAAGCCACTTGCGGGTGCCATCGTTCGAAATCTGCTCTTCGACGACTTCTGGCCGGGCGACGGTGAAATGGCGGTCGAGTTCGGCCCGCAGGTCCTTCGAGATGTTGAACATCTGCGAGAAATCGGAAACGCCGCGCACGTAGAGCCAGTGCCAGAGCTGCTGCACACGCATGCGACGCTGACGCTCCGGGATGCCGGCGACGGCCAAGGCCTCGGCTATCTCATCGCGGCTGAGGCCGACGAGCGAGGGCTTTTCAGGTGTGCGCGCATTGGCGCCGAGAGCGGCGCGGGTCTGCGCGGAAGTGAGGTCGAGCGTCAGTGTCATGATCGGAAAAAGATAGTGGCGGCCGTGGCCGCGCGCCAGTGTTGGCCGCGACATAGCAGAAGAAGCCCGTCACGTCACGGGGTGGGCGGTTCCTGCCGCCGCGTCGTGGCGGCCAGGGCTACAAACGAAAAAACCGGGCGCACGGCCCGGTCTTTCGAATCCCATTCTACCCGCTACTGGCAGTTCTGGATCGAGTTGAGCGCCGCGGTGATGCCGCGCAGCGAGAAAGTGTAGCTGGTCGGATTGCCGCGCCCGGAGGTGGCCTGCACCCGCATGTCGGCGCCGGAACGCATCGAAGCGATGAGCTGCGGTTCCTCGGCAGCATTCTCCATCCAGGCCGACTTGCCGCGCGTGAACATCGAATAGTTCTTGTCGCCGATCGTCACTTGCACCTTGGAATTCGACTGGAAATCGTAGGATGCAATGAACTGGGGCTCATAGGAAACGTTCTGCCCCGGCTTCTGGCTGACGAAGAAATAGATGTCGCCATGATCGAGGCTGGCGGGCTGCTTTTCGGTTGGCACCGTCAGCACGTAGCAGACCTTGCCGTTATTGGCCTGGTAGGAGTAGGTGCCCCAGGCGTTGTGCTGGCCGATCTTGGTTGCCGATTGGGCTAGCGCCGGTGTTGCTGCCGCCAGCATGGCGAGGCAGGAGATTGTCAATATTGTTCCGCGCATCGTCGTAGCGTTATCCCTGTGCGTAGTCGTGTACGGGTGTCCGAACTGGTTCCAAATCAGGTTCCAATCGCTTCATGTTAATTTAATCAGGGTTACCAAAGCGTGAACCGCACCGACCCGCAGCGCCCCGCCACTTTGCCACCCGGCCGCCACACGAACCCATTGCAGGCCCGTGACCCTGGCGATCCATCCCTTCCACTGTTTTGAAAAGGGCAAAAGCGGCGAGAGTTTGACTTGATCCGGCTGGAGGAGATCAGTCCGGTTCCCGCTCGAGCGCCTCGCGGGCGGCCGCGCGATGCGCCGGCTTGATGTGCCCCTGGATGGCCGTGACGGCAGCGGTCAACACCGCGAGGTCGTCGGTAAAGCCGAAACCGATCAGGAAGTCCGGGATCATGTCCACCGGCATCACGAAGTAGGCGAGCGCGGCCAGCAGGATGCCGCGCACTCTCGTCGGCGTGTTGCGGTCGGTGGCCGCATAGTAGCTTGCCACCACGTCTTCCATGAAAGGGATGTGGCGCGCAGCGCGTCTTGCCGTGCGCCAGAAGTTCTCGCGCACGCGCCGTTCCCGCCGCTGGTCTTCTTCGGCGGAAACCGGCTTGAGGATCTCTCCGAGCTTAGCCCGGCTGATGACGCTTTCGTTCATAGCCATGAAATGGGCGGCCTTGCCGGTGGTTGCAAGAGCCGCGGCAAGCGGTCAGGCCGCCATCTCCACTTCTCGGGCGCGTCCGATCGACTTGATCCACTCCGCGAATTCCGGGCGCGCCTGCACCTGATGGCCGTAGTGACGGCGCAGGGCGGCGACCAGTCTGCCGTCGCGTCCCAGCATCTCGTCGGCCATGCCAACCATCACCCAGTTCGGCCAGGCCTGCGACCTGATCTCGCGCAAGCGGGCGAACAGGACGTCCTCCTCCGCGTCGGGCGCGGTCTGCGCCATCAGCGTGAGCATGGCGGCCGTGGAGCGCGATATGCCCATATGGCAGTGCACCAGCAGGTGGCCGGCGGGGCCATCGCCCCTCCAGCCGAGCAATCCGGTGCCGAAGTCGAGGATCGCTTCCACATGCTCTCGGGCCGGCATGACCATGCCGGCGGCCGGGTCGATGATGTCGTGGAAGCGCAGCGTCGTGCGATGATGGTCGCCATAGGCGGCGAAGGCATCGATCTCGGCGCGGCCGGGATCGAGCACCGAAAGCACGTGCGAGACGGAGCGTGAGCCCTGGGCAGGCAATTCGTCGATGCCGCAGATCGTCAGAATGGAAATGGAGGCTGGGATCATGGCTCGGCACCTGCTGCTGGAGGAATCGCGAAGCGGTCCCTACACCAGAATTGCCGATTCGGGCAGGTCTGCCGCGGTTCAACTTCCCGCGAAGCGGTCCATCCTGCGCGCCAGATCGAAATCGAGCCCGGTCAAGCCGTCTGCGTCATGCGTGGTCAGACGAACGTCGACCTTGTTGTAGACGTTGAACCATTCGGGGTGATGGTCGAGCTTCTCGGCGGCGAGGGCTGCCCGCGTCATAAACCCGAACGCCTCGCTGAAGGTCTTGAACGCAAAGCGCTTCCCGATAGCGATCCCGTCCTCCGTCCGGGTCCACCCATCGAGGTCGGAAAGGGCCTCGGCGATCGATGCGTCGTCCAGTCGTTCCCGCGCCATGGTCGCTACCGCATGTACCGCGATGCGTCGAAGGCTTCTTCGGCCGAACCCGGACGGGCGGTGTCCCGGCCCAGCAGCGGCCACGCCTCCTCGACGATGTAGGGTCCGCCGCCAACCGAGTCGCGTGACGACATCAGCACGAAGCGGCCGACCTTGAATGGCATGGCGGCGAAGTTGCCGCGCGAGGACAGATACCCGGCGATCTCGATCGGGCTGGCGTTGCGCAACCGTGCGATCGTGACATGGGGCACGAATTTTCGCTGGTCCGCCGGCAGGCCGAGGCGCTGGCAGATGCGCTCGATCTCGCCTTGAAGGGCCGCAAGATCGGGCGACGCGGCGACGCCTGCGTAAAGGGAGTGCGGCTTCTTGGAGCCGAAAGCGCCAACGCCGGACAGCGTCAGGCTGAAGGCCGGGCGGCGCACCCTGTCCAGCGCATTGGCGATTTCGTCGGCCACGTGGCCTTCGACATCTCCGATGAAGCGCAAAGTCAGATGATAGCTTTCGACATCGATCCAGCGTGCGCCCGGAAGGCCGCCACGCAGGAGCGACAAGGACAGGGCGGCGTCGCGCGGTATCTCGAGGGCGGTGAAAAGTCGCGGCATTGCTACCTCCTCGAATCGACTGCTCAAGGGCAGCGAATCATCGATCGCGCCGGCGGGCAAGCGCTTTTGTGAACACATGCCATCCCGCCGGGGAATTGTTGCGGCGGATCAGCTTCCCTGCCCGGCTTCGGCGAGCGTGGTTTCCATCAGCGGCAGAAACCCTTCGACCATGCGGTCGACGCCTTCCGCATTCGGATGCATCCCGTCTCCCAGCAGCAACGAGCGCTCGGCCGCTACACCGTCGAGAAAGAACGGATAAAGCGGTAACTCATAGGTTTCGGCCAGACGCGGATAAATCGCCTCGAATGCCTCGCCATAGTCGCGTCCCAGATTGGGCGCGGCCAGCATGCCGACGAGCAGCACATCGATGTCCCGTTCCCGCAGCCTTTCGATCATTGAAACGAGGTTCTTCTCGGTCAGTTCCGGCGGGATGCCGCGCAGCATGTCGTTGGCGCCGAGTTCCAGAATCACCAAGTCGGTTTCGTCCGGCACCGACCAGTCGAGCCGCGAAAGTCCGCCGGCCGTCGTGTCGCCGGAAACGCCGGCATTGGCAATCACGACATCGTGACTATTGGCCTTCAGCGCCGCTTCAAGCTTTTCTGGGAAGGATTGGCCCCCTTCAAGCTGGTATCCAGCCATCAAACTGTCGCCGAAACCCACGATTCGGAAGGGATCGGCGGCGCTTGCCGTCACAGCCAGCAACAAGAGCGTGCCCGCTGCGAGCAAAAGGTCCCGGAACCGTTTGAAAGCCATGTTATCCAACCCATATCTGACCGACGCCGTTGCCGACGACCACACATATAGGAAAGCTGCCCCGTGACAGAAGCCGTCATCCAGATGAAGGACGTATCATTGACCCTGGGTGAAGGGGCTTCCTCGGTCCATGTGCTCAAGGGCGTCAGCCTCGAGGTGCAGCGTGGCGAGGCGACAGGCATCGTCGGTCCGTCCGGTTCGGGCAAGTCGACCCTGCTGATGGTGCTGGCGGGACTTGAGAAGGTCGATGCCGGCGAAGTGTGGATCGCCGGCGAGCGCATCGACGGGCGCAGCGAAGATGCGATTGCCGCGTTCCGGGGCCGCAATGTCGGCATCGTGTTCCAGTCGTTCCATCTCATCCCGAACATGACCGCATTGGAGAACGTAGCGGTGCCGCTGGAGCTCGCCGGCCATGCCGACCCGTTCGCGGTGGCCCGTCAGGAGCTCGCCGCCGTCGGGCTTGCCGAGCGGCTGACGCATTATCCGGGGGAACTGTCGGGCGGCGAGCAGCAACGCGTGGCGATCGCCCGTGCGCTTGCGCCCGACCCGAAAATCCTGATCGCCGACGAGCCGACCGGAAATCTCGACCAGGCGACAGGACGCCAGATCGCCGACCTCTTGTTCTCCAAGGCGCAGGAGCGCGGGATGACCCTGGTGCTGGTCACTCACGATCCAAGCCTCGCCGCACGCTGCGCGCGGCAGATCGCGATGCGCTCGGGCCGCATCGAGACATCGCCGGCGCTTGCCGCCGTGCCGGCCTGAGGCACTGCGCATGGGGGCTTCAGACACGCTTCGCCTTGCCATTCGCTTTTCGTTTCGCGAGATGCGAGGCGGGCTTTCGGGATTCCTGATCTTCATAACCTGCATCGCGCTGGGCGTAGCGGCCATAGGCGGCATCAACTCGGTCGCGCGGGCGATCACCGTCGGCGTCGAATCGCAGGGGCAGGAGTTGCTCGGGGGCGACATCCGCTTCCAGCTCATCCACCGCGAGGTCGATGAACGGGAGCGCGCTTTCCTCGATGAACTGGGCGAGGTGGCGCAAAGCGCCAACATGCGCTCCATGGCGCGGCTTGCCGACGGTTCCGACCAGACGCTGGTCGAGGTCAAGGCGGTGGACGGGCTCTATCCGCTCTACGGCGCGTTCGTTGCCGAGCCTGCCCTGCCGCTCGATGACATCCTCGCGGAAGCCGGCGGCATCCATGGCGCCGCGACGGCAGACATCCTGTTCGACAGGCTCGGCCTCTCGATCGGCGACCGGGTCAGTCTGGGCAATGTGGAATTCGAGCTGCGCGCCCAGGTGGTCAGCGAGCCGGATGCGATCTCGGACGGGTTCGGCCTTGCGCCCCGGCTCATGGTGTCGCTCGACGGGCTACGGGCCTCGGGGCTGATACAGCCGGGAAGCCTCGTGGAACATGCCTACAAGGTGAAGCTGCCGGAGCCGACCAGCGAAGCCGCCTTGCGGCAAATCTCGGAGCGCGCGACCGAAGCGTTTCCCGAAGCCGGCTGGAGCATACGCTCGCGCACCAACGCAGCGCCGGCGCTTTCATCCAATGTCGAACGGTTCTCGCAATTCCTGACGCTGGTCGGGCTGACGGCGCTGGTCGTCGGCGGTGTCGGTGTCGCCAACGCGGTGCGTGCCTATCTCGACAGCAAGCGCGGCGTGATCGCGACCTTCAAGAGCCTCGGCGCTTCGGGGCGTTTCGTCTTCACCGTCTATCTGGTCCAGATCCTGGCGATAGCCGGGATCGGCATCGTCATCGGGCTGGTGCTGGGCGCATTGATGCCGCTCGCGGCCGGCGCGATGCTGTCCTCGGTGCTACCGGTGCCGGCGGCTGGCGGTCTCTATCCCGGCGCGCTCGGCCTAGCGGCGCTGTTCGGCGTGCTGGTGACACTGGCATTCGCCCTGCTGCCGCTGGGCCGTGCACGCGACGTTCCGGCCACGGCACTATTCCGCGAGATGGGGTTCGATCCCCGCGGCCTGCCGCGCCCGTTCTATATCGTTGCGACGCTTGCGGTCGCCGTCACGCTGGCGGCGCTTGCCGTCTGGACGTCGACCGACCGGCGCATCGCGATCATCTTCGTCGGTGCGGTGATCTTCGCGTTCCTGGTGCTGCGCCTTGTCGCGTCCGTCGTTCAATGGCTGGCGCGCCGAAGCCCACGCGTGCGC
>JAEWFU010000385.1 GCA_023388675.1 Pseudomonadota bacterium
CGGCCGTCTCCTGGCCGACCGGCACGGCGACCGAGATCGCCATGCAGCGCTCGCCGGCCGAGCCGTAACCCGCGCCGATCAGCGCATCGACGGTCTGGTCCATGTCGGCGTCCGGCATGATGATCATGTGGTTCTTGGCGCCGCCGAAGCACTGGGCGCGCTTGCCGTTCGCGGTCGCCCGCGAATAGATGTATTGCGCGATCGGCGTCGAGCCGACGAAACCGACGGCCTTGATGTCCGGATCGTCCAGGATCGCGTCGACGACCTCCTTGTCGCCGTTGACGACATTGAGCACGCCCGCGGGCAGCCCCGCCTCGATAAAGAGTTCGGCGATCCGCATCGGCACGGAAGGATCACGCTCCGACGGCTTCAGGATGAAGGCGTTGCCGCAGGCGATCGCCGGCGCGATCTTCCACAACGGGATCATCGCTGGGAAGTTGAACGGGGTGATGCCGGCAACCACGCCCAGCGGCTGGCGCATGGAATAGACGTCGATGCCCGGCCCCGCTCCATCGGTGAACTCACCCTTCATCATGTGCGGCGCGCCGATGCAGACCTCGACGACTTCGAGCCCGCGCTGGATGTCGCCTTTGGCGTCGGCGATCGTCTTGCCATGCTCGCGCGCCAGCATCTCGGCAAGTTCGTCATATTCGTTCTGCACCAGCTCCAGGAACTTCATGAGCACGCGCACGCGGCGCTGCGGGTTGGTCGCAGCCCAACCCGCCTGCGCCGCCTTGGCGTTCTCCACAGCGGCGCGAAGCTCGTCCTTCGAGGCCAGTGCCACCTTGCCGCGCACGGAGCCATCCATGGGCTGCATGACGTCCTGGCTGCGTCCGCTGGCGCCGGCGACGCGCTTGCCGCCGATGAAATGTCCGATCTCGAGCATGGCTCTCTCCCTGTATATTGGTTGCCGGCATTGTCCCGCTTCCGCCGCGCCAATGCAACGCGAGCAAATCAGCATCCGTTGTGCATAGATTGCTGCTCCTGCTATTGAGAACATGATTTGCTGCAATCCCGCAGCGCGGAGGCGGCCATGAACTGGGACGACGTGCGGATATTCCTGGCGGTGGCGCGCGCAGGCCAGATTCTGGGCGCGGCGCGAAGGCTTGAACTCAACCACGCAACGGTCTCGCGCCGCATCGCCGCGTTGGAGCGGGCACTTGGCGCCAAGCTGTTTCGCCGGCTGACGACGGGGTCCGAGCTAACGGCTGAAGGCGAGCGTTTCCTGAACGTCGCCGAGCGCATCGAGACGGACATGATCGCCGCGCGCGCCGAGATCGCCGGCGAGAGCGACGAGGTGGCAGGTGTTGTGCGCATCGGCGCGCCCGACGGCTTCGGCGTGGCTTTTCTCGCTCCACGCCTCGGCCAGCTCACCGAACGGCATCCAGCGCTGTCGATCCAGCTCGTGCCAGTGCCACGCTCGTTCTCGCTGTCGCGCCGCGAGGCAGACATCGCAATCACGGTGGAGCGCCCGACGGAGGGACGGCTGGTCGCAGGCAAGCTTGTCGACTACACGCTTGGTCTCTACGCCTCGCGCGCCTATGCCAAGGCACGGGGTCTTCCGGAGACGCCCGGAGAGCTTCGCGGCCACCGCCTGATCGGCTACGTGCCCGACCTGATCATCAGCCCCTCGCTCGACTATGGGCCCGAAATCCTGCCGGGCTGGCAAGCCGATTTCGCCGTCTCGTCGGCGCTCGGTCAGGTGGAAGCGGTGCGATCCGGCGCCGGCATCGGCATCCTCCACACCTTCATCGCGCGTGCTCACGATGACCTGGTGCCCGTGCCGGCAAGCCCGCCGATCCGCCGCGCCTATTGGCTCGTGTATCACGAGACGGTGCGCCCGCTTCGGCGCGTTCAGGCCGTTTCGGCCTTCATCGCGGCAGCCGTCGAGGCAGAGCGTGCCACCTTCACGTAAACAAGCCACCGAGCCCATTGCCCGGCAACGGCGAAGCCAATAGAAACGCGACGACACAACAGGAGGGAATTCCCATGAGCATTGTCCGCCACGAAACCGGCCCCCGCATGAGCCAGGTCAACATCCACAACGGCGTCGTCTATCTCGCCGGCCAGGTCGGCGATGGCGAATCGGCCGCCGACCAGACCAAATCGATCCTGTCGAAGATCGACAATCTGCTTGGGCTGGCCAACTCATCGAAGGAGCGCATTCTGTCCGCTCAGATCTGGCTGTCGGACATGGCCGACTTCGCCGAGATGAATGCCGCGTGGGACGCCTGGGTCGCGCCCGGCAATGCGCCCGCACGCGCCACCGGCGAAGCGAAGCTTGCGGCTCCGAAATACCGCGTCGAAATCATCGTCATCGCCGCGCAGAACGACTGACCTGACCTTTGCCGCGCGGCCGGGGCCTGAGCGTTCCGGCCGCGCACCCGGCATCTTGCCGCCGCACACACAACGCCTCCCCTTCCCCAGCGTGAGCCAAACCTTGCGGTGTCAGGGCTTACGTTAAGATGAACTAAACCAATGCTCGCTTATCCAGATAGCGGGGCTTGGTGGGGGAATAACCAAAGGCATGATGCCGCGCTCCCGATCCGGCTGGACCGGAATGTCGATTTTCCAGCTCAGCGCATAGCCGCGGTTCCCTGCGGCTCGGGATTCTTTTTCAATGTCCGCACCGCGTGCGACCCGGGTGACGCTCGAGGACCGCCTCGACTTCATCGGCCTCGATTCCTCGACCCGTGAGAATCTGAGGAACCTCAAGCCTCTCCTTTCGCGCGAGATCGGCCCGGCGCTCACTGTCTTTTACGACAAAGTGCGAACCCACCCGCAGACGAGCGGCTTCTTTTCGTCGGCTAGCCATATGGATTCCGCCAAGGGTCGGCAAGCAACGCACTGGGCCGGCATTGCCGAAGCATCGTATGGCGACAGCTACGAGCAGGCGGTCCGGCGCATCGGCGAAACCCATGCCCGCCTCGGCCTCGAACCGACCTGGTATATCGGCGGTTATGCGCTCGTAGCGGAGCATCTCGTCAAAGAGATCGTCAAGGACAACTGGCCGCGCCTGATGTCGCGCAGTGGGCCGGAAGCCATGAGCCAGGCGCTTGTCGCGCTGCTCAAGGCGATCATGCTCGACATGGATCTGGCGATCACCACCTACCTGGAATCACTCGAAGAGAAGCGGCAGGAAGCCGAAAGCGCCCGGCTCGCATCCGAACAACGGCAGAGCGAGGCGGTCAAAGCGATCACCAGGGCGCTGGGCGGCATCGCCGCCGGCGATCTGACGACGCGGCTTGAAGACGGGCTCGCCCCGGAATTCGACCAACTCAAGGCCGATTTCAATCACACCGCCGCCGCGCTCGCCAGAACGCTCTCCTCAGTCGCGCAATCCGCGGACAGCATTGGTTCCAGCTCCGAGGAAGTTGGCCGTGCCGCCGACGACCTTTCGCGCCGTACCGAACATCAGGCAATGCGATTGGAACAGACGGCGGCCGCGCTCAATCAGATCACCGGCAGCGTCAAGCGTGCCGCAGACGGCGCCTCGCAAGCGGCAGCAAAAGTGGTGTCGACGCGCGAGGAAGCGCGGCATTCCGGCGAGATCGTCGGCAATGCGGTGCGCGCGATCAGCGAGATCGCGAAGTCCTCGCAGGAGATTTCACAGATCATCGGCGTGATCGACGAGATCGCCTTCCAGACCAATCTGCTGGCGCTCAATGCCGGCGTGGAAGCTGCTCGGGCCGGCGACGCGGGCAAGGGCTTCGCGGTGGTTGCGCAAGAGGTGCGGGCACTGGCCCAGCGTTCGGCGGATGCCGCCAAGGAAATCAAGACGCTGATCGCGACCAGCTCCGCACAGGTCGAGCAGGGCGTTAAGCTGATGGCCGAGACCGGAGACGTCTCGGAGCGGATCATCGCCAGCGTCGTAGAGATCGACGAACTGGTGGCCGGGATCGCGTCATCGTCGCGCGAGCAGTCGATCGGCCTGTCGGACATCAACACCGCCGTCAGCGAGATGGACCAGGGAACGCAGCAGAACGCGGCTATGGTCGAGCAGACGACCGCAGCGGTCCACTCGCTGCGCAGCGAGGCCGCTACGCTTGCGGAAGGGGTGTCAGCTTTCGTCCTGGACAACGCGCCGAGGGCAAAGGCGACGCCAGCGGCATCGCAGACGGGACGTCCGGCAAGGGGGCAGCCGGTTTACGCAACTGCAGGGGCGACCGCACTGGCGGTCAGGACGGAAACTTCCGATTGGGAAGAATTCTAGAGGAGAGGGCCATGGGCAAACCCGCCACGGAAAGCATGACGCTTCCCAACGAACTCGACATCAAGGCGGCGGGTCCGCTCGCGGCCGAACTGCTGGCGGCACGCGGAAAGGACCTGACTCTCAACGCATCGCAGATCGAGCGCGTCGGTGGGCAATGCCTGCAGGTGCTTCTCTCCGCCGCAACGACGTGGACCGCCGACGGTGCCGAGCTGACGATCGAGGAGCCTTCGCCCGCATTCGTCGACGCGATCCAGACCGCAGGCCTCGACCTCACGCAATTCACGGCACGGAGCAACTGACGATGGCCAAGACAATCCTGACCGTTGATGACTCCCGCACGATCCGCGAGATGCTGAAGGCGGCTCTCCTTGATGCCGGCATGGAAGTCGTGCAGGCCGAAGATGGCGTGCATGGCCTCGAAATTCTGGAAACCTGCGATCCCGACGTCATCATCACCGACATCAACATGCCCCGCATGGACGGTTTCGGCTTCATCGAGGCCGTGCGCGGTTCCGACCGACATCGCGCCATCCCCATCCTCGTTCTGACGACCGAAAGCGTCGACGACAAGAAGGACCGGGCGCGCCGGGCCGGCGCAAGCGGCTGGATCATAAAGCCGTTCGATCCGGTCAAGCTCGTCACCGCGATCAACCGCGTCGCTGCCTGAGCGAAGGAGGACACCCGATCATGGATACGATGGCCGCCATCAAGCAGACCTTCTTCCAGGAGTGCGAGGAACAGCTCACCGAGATGGAAGAAGGGCTGTTGATGATCGAACGCGAGGAAGGCGATCTCGAGACGATCAACGCCGTCTTCCGCGCCGTTCACTCGATCAAGGGGGGCGCCGGCGCTTTCGGGCTCGACGACCTCGTGCGTTTTGCGCACACCTTCGAAACAACGCTTGACGGAATGCGCTCGGGCAAGCTGGAAATCACCCCGCAGATCGTCAAGCTGATGCTGCGCTCCGCCGACATCCTGTCCGACCTGGTGCGTATCTCCCGCGACGGCGGCGAGATGGATGCTGTCCGCGTGGCGCAGATGGCCGACGAACTGAGCAAGGCCGGCGGCGCGGCCCCTGTCCCGGCTGCTCCCGCTGCTGCTGCGGCCGACTTTTCCTTCGAGCCCGTTGCTGCAAGCGGTGACGGCCCGAAGGTCGACGAGTTCGGCTTCGCACCCGTCCAGATTTCCTTCGATACGCTGATTGCCGAGGATATCGCCGCCGGCGCGCATTGTTTCGCGATCAGCTTCACGCCAAGGCCGGAGCTCTACTCCAAGGCCAATGACGCCCTGCGGCTGCTGCGCGAGCTCGGCCGGCTGGGAGTGATGGAAGTCACCTGTGACGTTTCCGCGCTGCCACCGCTCGACGAGATCGATCCGGAAGGCGCTTACCTGACCTGGAAGATCAACCTGTCCACTGACGCCGATGAAAAGTCGGTGCGTGAGATCTTCGAGTTCGTGGAATTCGATTGCGATCTGTCGATCGATGTCGATCTCGTCGGCATGGACGAGGAAAGCGCTGCCCAGACCGTGGAGGCCATCCTTGCACAGGTCGCCGTCCAGGAAGCGGCCCAGCCTCAAGCGGAGCCTGCCCCTGTGGAGCCGGCCCCGGTTCAGATCGAGCCGCAAGCTGCACCGGAGCCTGCACCAAAGGCACCTGTTGCAGCCAATCAGCAGTCTCAGCCGGCAGCGCAGGCCGCCCAGCAGCCCGGGGCCACCATTCGCGTCGATCTCGACCGTGTCGATCGCCTGATCGATCTGGTCGGCGAACTGGTCATCAATCAGTCGATGCTGGCGCAACGCGTAACCGAGGCCGGCATAGCCCGCCTTTCGGACGTCGCCGTGGGCCTTGACGACCTCGAGCATCTCACCCGCGAGATCCAGGATTCCGTCATGGCGATCCGCGCGCAGCCGGTGCGGCCGATCTTCCAGCGCATGTCCCGCGTCGTACGTGAGGTCGCCGACATGACGGGCAAGTCGGTCCGCCTCGTCACGGAAGGCGAGAATTGCGAGGTCGACAAGACGGTCATCGAGCGGCTGGCCGATCCGCTGACGCATATGATCCGCAACGCGATCGACCATGGCCTGGAAAAGCCCGAGGATCGCGTAAAGGCCGGCAAGCCCGAACA
>JAEWFU010000454.1 GCA_023388675.1 Pseudomonadota bacterium
CGGCCGGTCTCGGCGCGCTGGTGCTGTTTGCGGCCTACTCCTACGATCTGGAGTTCTTCATCGCCAACAGCGACACCTACACCTACTTCCAGGGCATGGAGGACGTGTCGTTCTCGCTCTCCAATCCCTATGTGGTGGCAGGCCTGATCTTCGGCGGTCTCATCCCGTACCTGTTCGGCGGCATCGCCATGACGGCGGTGGGACGCGCGGCCGGGTCGATCGTCGAGGAAGTGCGCAGGCAGTTCCGTGCCGATCCGGGGATCATGGCGGGCACATCCAAGCCCGACTATGCCCGCGCCGTCGACATGCTGACGCGGGCCGCGATCAAGGAGATGATCGTGCCGTCGCTGCTGCCTGTGCTGGCGCCGCTCGTCGTCTATTTCGGCGTGCTGCTGATCTCGGGCTCGAAGGCGTCCGCGTTCGCGGCGCTTGGCGCGATGCTCCTGGGCGTGATCGTCAACGGCCTGTTCGTCGCCATCTCGATGACTTCGGGCGGCGGCGCGTGGGACAACGCCAAGAAGTCGTTCGAGGACGGCTTTACGGACAAGGACGGCGTCAAGCACCTGAAGGGTTCGGAGGCGCACAAGGCTTCCGTGACCGGTGACACGGTCGGCGATCCCTACAAGGATACCGCCGGCCCGGCGGTGAACCCCGCCATCAAGATCACCAACATCATGGCGCTACTGCTTCTGGCCGTTCTAGCGCACTGACGCGCAAGCCAGGCACCAAAGAAGAAGGCCGCGGATCGCTTCCGCGGCCTTCTTCGTTTCCGGAATTCGAAAGCGGCGACTACCTGACAGGGAAGGAGCTAGGACGTCCTGCAACGCCGGTCAGCATCTGCGAGACGAAACTCTGGTCGCGGCCGCCCGTGGGGGTCGTGCGCGTGATGAAGTCGAAGACCTTGCCGTCCTGCATGCCGTAATGGGCGAGATTGCTCACGCGGCCGTCCTCGCCGAGATAGACGGCGAGCACGCGCTGGTCGGTCACGTGCGGGTTCATGAAGGCAACCGGACGCACGCGCGTCTGCGAAATGTAATAAAGCACCTCGTTGTCGAACGTGGCCGTCGTCGAAGGCGTGCCGAGCGCCAGCAGCACCTGCTCGCGGCTGGAACCGACCGGCACCATCTCCAGGGTCGCCTCGTCGACGACATAGCCGTGAGTGAGCGTTTCGCTCATCGACAAGGCGCCTTCGGTGTTGCAGCCCCCCAGCAGCACCGACGCGCCGAGGACAACGAGCGCGGCATATGCCGGCCGGGCTGCGACCGCCGTCGAGAACCGCGTTTTCGTCTTTATTTCCATGATAATCCTGTCCCCTGTGCGGCTTGCGCCGAGCGGCAAAAGCGGTAAACCAGCTTGCGCGGCGATGCAACCGCAACGCCACTGAAACCGGTTTCGAAAGCCTTTGCCATGTTCAAGTCCATCCTGAGCCTCGGTCGGCGTCCCAATCAACGGATCACCGATGCGCTCTACGGCGAAATCGTGGCATCCGCACGGCAGCCGACTTTCTATTCCGAATGGGGCGTGCCGGATACGCCGCTTGGCCGTTTCGAGATGCTGAGCGTGCATATGTTCCTGTTTCTCGACCGGGCGAGGGGCAGCTCAGCGACGCTGGGCGATGTCGCCCAGGACATGACCGACGAATTCTTCAAGGATGTCGAGCATTCGCTGCGCGAGCTGGGTATAGGCGATCTCGGCGTGCCCAAGCGCATCAAGAAGCTCGCGAAGATGTTCTATGGCCGCGCGGAAGCCTATCGCGAGGCGCTGGGTGCGCGTGACACGGCGGCGCTGACGGCGGCATTGGCCCGCAATATCGGCCCCGAGCGCGATACCTGGCCGGAAGTCGCGCATATCGCGGCCTATGTAGAACGGTCTTCCGAACTGCTTGCCACGCAACCGGATGACGAACTGCTCGCGGGCCGGATCGTCTTTCCAGATGCCGGGGAGGAAGCAGGCAAGGCATGAGCGACCAAACGAAAAGCCCGGTTTCCTTCCCGGTCAACGTCGCGCGCCTGCCCAAGAAGGGCATGGAAGTCGTCATCGAGGCCGACGAGGATCAGCGCGCCGCACTCGCGGCAGCACATGACCTGCGCGCGGTTGAGCGGTTTACGGCGAAGCTCGAGGTCAATAGCTGGAAGAGGGGCGGCGTCAGGGTTGCGGGTACCGTTCGCGTCGACATCGTGCAGGACTGTATCGTCACCCTCGATCCCGTCTCCGAAACCGTGGACGAGGAGGTTTCGGCGCTGTTCCTGCCGGAGAACTCGAAGCTGATGGTGCCGAAGCGCTCGGCGGAAGGCGAAATCCTGCTCGACGCAGAGGGCGACGACGCGCCGGAGCCGTTTACCGGCGACACGGTCGATGTCGGCCAGCTTGCCGAGGAATTTTTCGCGCTGGGCATTAATCCCTATCCGCGCAAGCCGGGCGTAGCGGTGGAACCTGCGACGGGAGGGGGCGAAGACGAAAAACGCGGACCGCTTTATGAAAAGCTGCAGGCGTTGAAGAAAAAGACCTGATCCAGCTTTGTCAGCCGGCCTCTGTCGGTAGCGGAGCGCCGGTCAGCAGCTCGATGATGCGCCGGTTGACGGCGTCCTCGGTGAATTCGCCCTGCCGGAAGTGCGCGTAGGCCGCCTCGCCTTGGCTGCGCAGCAGGGCGGGGTTCTCGAGATAAAGCCGGATTGCGGCTTCGAGCCGATCGGCCATCCCCGCCTGCGGCGATACTGGAATGATGGTTCCGCTGACGCCGTCCTCGACGATGTGGGTGCATCCCGGCACGTCGCTTGCAATGCTGGGCAGGCCCGTGGCCGCTGCCTCGATGAGGATGCGGGGAATACCTTCGCCATATCGTGTGGGCAGGCAGACGAGATCGACGTCGCGCAGAAGGGACGGCATGTCGCCGCTCTCGCCCAGGAAGGTGATCGACGGTTCGCCGGCGAGCTGCTCAGGCGAATAGCCATCGGGATCGTGCGGCTCCACCATGCCGGCAACCAGAAATTCGACCTTTCCAGGAGCCGACAGGCGTCGCGCGACATCGACAAAGGCGTCGAGGCCTTTCGCGCGCAGCAGTCTCGAGGCGAAAAGCACGCGCACTGTTTCACGCTTCTTTCTCGTCTCGCCCGGGTGGAAGCGCGAGGGGTCGACACCGGCGCCGCTGATGGCCATCGATGTCTGCGCCTTGATGTAGCCCAGAGACAGCCAGTGATCCCGGTCGGTGGGCGTTTCGAAGGTGAAGAACACGTTGCGGCGTCGCGACAGGAAACGGATGACCGCGCCGACAACCTTGCGCGCGACCCCGGCGCCGGCGCCGTCATGCTCGCTTCCGGGCGACATCAGCCTTCCGAGGCCGGGAATGGTGACGACGATGCGCTCCGGCCCGCGCCCTAGGAGCCGCGCCGCGACCGCCGCGAGGCCGGAAAACACGGCCGGCTTCAAGGTGATGAGCTGGACGTAGCGGGGGCGGTTGACGGCGATCTCGCGCAGGCTGGCAAAGAACAGCCGGAGATCGGAGAACGGGTGGAAGGTGAAGCGGTCGACAGGCACGTCGACGTGCCGCCATTGGCCCCGACGCTCCGGCGAAAGCGGCGGTCCGCCGACGAGCACCGTCACGTCATGGCCGGCAGCGGCAAGCACGTCGGCGACCTGCCGTCGATGGCGGAGAAAATACTCTCCATCGTTGCAGATGAAGGTCGTGCGAATGGATTTCACCTTGATGCCGAAGTTCAGGAGGGAAGGCCTATCGTTTCGTCGTTGCATCCCTTATGTCACGCGGCGGGGCTGCGACAAGGGCTTGCGGCCAGCGGAGCAAAGATGGCCGGCCTGCCGCCTGTACCGATCTCGATCATAATTCCGGCCTATGGAAGGCAGGAGACGCTCCTGCGCGCGCTGACAAGCGTCGTGGCGCAGGACGCGCCGCCGGCCGAAATCATCGTCGTGGACGATGGTTCGGAACCGCCGATCGACGTAAGCGGATGCGACACTGGGACGATCCCCCTGACCGTCCTGCGCCACGAAACGAATCGCGGAGCGGCTGCGGCGCGCAACACCGGCATGCGGGCGTCGAAATCGGAGTGGATCTCGTTCCTGGACAGCGACGACCATCTTCTGCCGTCGTCGCTTGCACGGCGATGGGATCTCCTGTCGCAGCAGGCAGACGAGGGGCTGACCGTTTTCGCGTGTGGATGGGTCGTTCAGGACCGGTCGGGCAAGACGCTCGATACGCGCCTGCCGCGCGAGGCGAGCCGGCCGGATGAGTTCGCTTCCGGCTGCTGGTTCTCGCCGGGCTCCTGCATCGTCATGAACAGGAAGGCCGTGCTCGATGCCGGCATATGGCAGGACGAGGAACTGAGGCGGTTCGAGGACCTGGACTGGTTTCTGTCGCTTTCGCTTCTGGGCGCGAAACTGCGGACCTTGCCTTTGATTGCAGTGGCGATCGAGCGCCACCGGAGCCAGTCGCCCGAAAAGGTGGAGCGGACGGCCGAAGCCATCATGGACAAGTGGCATCGGTCGGGCACCGACAGGCAATTGCTGAGGCGGCTGCGCGCCTATCTCGACATCGAATGCGCCGCGGCCAATCACTTTGCCGGAAGGCGCTTGCGAGCGCTGGCTTTCTGGGCTCGCTCCCTGCTGGCCTTGCCGCGCCTGTCGTTGCACCTTTCGCCCGCCTGGGATGTGAACGCCGAGGCCATCCGGTTGACGTCTAAGCCCTCGCCATAGCGTCGAGCTCGTTTAACGATCCTGCCATCGGCGTGTAACTATTCGTGATGGGTGGTGATTCGCATTTTCTCGCTCCGAACACTTTTCGGTGCGATAATTGCTTATCGCTAGCCAATGATACGGGCGCTGGCGGCAGTCAGCGAACATCGTGCTTTCGCCCGACCTCTTCGAGAGGACGCATGCTTATGGGCACTCACTTGAAATTCGGCGGTATCTACACGCCTGAACAGGTCGATAAACTGCGTGAGGAACTGAAGCGCGGCGATCGTCCTGATGAGTCCGCAGACGAGCGGGAAGAACGCGCCATCGAGATTCTCAATCGCCGCAATATCGAGCGCGTCAACAGTGACGCGCGCATTCGGACGATGAGAAGCCAGCCTCCTTCAAAGGGCGATATGTCGGGTGCTGCTCCGCTGACGACGGATCGGCATCGCTTTCAATAGCATTATGGTGCGAAGGGCGGCTCTTTCCCGCCCTTGCTTCCACTTCTCTGCTTCGCGCGCGAAATAGGACTTGCACGCTCATCATCCAGTCTATAGGGCTTTGCGCGGTTCGGAGCGTAGCGCAGCCCGGTAGCGCACTTGACTGGGGG
>JAEWFU010000472.1 GCA_023388675.1 Pseudomonadota bacterium
CCGTTTCCTGCCGACATGTGACATCTCTCCGCATCTTCTGCCGTTGGCTGCCTATCGCACAGGCGCATTGATGCTTCAAGCTGGACGGTGACAGCTCCTGCCTAAGCAGTGCCAGCCTTCGTGGCGCGCATCAGCGCTTCAAGGTCCGCATCGCCACCTTCGGGCAGCATGATGCGCACATGCGCGTAGAGATCGCCGTGGCCGCCGCCCTTCAGCGGCAGGCCCTTGCCCTTGAGGCGCAGCTTGCGGTCGGAACTCGACCACGCGGGAATGGAGACGGCGAGCCGCCCGTACGGCGTCTCGACGGCGACCTTCGCACCAAGCACGGCGTCGGCCAGCGGCACCGGAACGTCGAAATGCAGGTCACGCCCGTCGACGCGATAGAGCGGATGCCTTGCCAGCCGCACCTTGACCAGGGCATCGCCCGGCGCACCGCCAAGCGGCGACTGAGACCCCTGCCCCTTGAGCCGTATGGTCTGGCCGTCCTCAACGAAGACCGGCAGCTTGATGCCCAGCTTACGGCCATCGGGAAACGCCGCCGTCACCTTGGCGGCCGTGGCCACCTCCTCGACGGTGACGTCGAGCGTGGCATTGAGATCTGCGCCTGCCGGAGCTTGCCGTGGGCCCGCACCGGGGCCTCCCGCTCCCGCGCCACGCCTGAACGACTGGCCGAAAATCTCGCTGAAAATGTCGCCCGCATCGCTGTCGAAACCGCCGCTGCGGAATTCGAACCGCGCGCCGCCGGGGCCTCGCCCACCTGCGCGGCGGAACGCCTCGAACGGATCACCACCGCCCGCGCTTTCGAAACCGGCAAAACGGGGTTTGCCGCTGGCGTCGATCTCGCCGCGGTCGAACTGGGCGCGCTTGGTCTCGTCGCCCACCACCTCATAGGCCTGATTCGCCTCGGCGAATCGTTCCTGGGCCTTCGGGTCGTCCGGATTCTGATCCGGATGATATTTCTTCGCGAGCTTGCGGAACGCCGACTTGATGTCTTTCGCAGAGGCGTTCTTCGCAACGCCCAACACGTCATAGGGATCGCGCATCGTGTCCTGTCTGCCGAAAAAGCGTTGTGAGGTCTTCCGGCGCTAATATGCGTATGGCTAGGAAGAAATTCCAGTGCGATGCAGCATTTCCAGCTAATCGACAGGAACGAAGGATTTTATCACCCAAAGCCGGGCTGCACCGAGGCAGGTTTCGCCGCGATAGAGGCGCACGCCGTCGAAGCTCTCGCGCGAGACGGTGAAGGCGCGACAGAGATAGCCGCTGTCGCGGCTTTCCGTGATCGCGTTGATCGCGCCGCGCGAGCCCGTCTCGGCATTGGCCCAGCCGATACCTTCGGCGCTCACTTCGTCGACGATTGCTGAGGAGACAGCGTTGCGAATGGTCATCTCGTCGGAGGTCGCGGCCACATCGGGCGTCGCCGCCGGCGTATCTCGCGAGATCGATCCGGTGACGATCGAGCGATCCGGCACGGCGTCCTCGATGGAAAAGCCCCTGGCGCCACAACCGGCAAGCGGCAGGACGACGAGCAGCAGCACGCCCCGCGTACTGAGCCAACGGAAAACCCGCCTGCCCCATCCAGCGAAAGGTTGCGCCGGGCGCGCCAATGGGCATTCTCCCCGTCAGTCCCAATACGTCCAGGATAGGATTATGACCGAGACAGTGTTAACGGACGGTGATTTCACCCAGAGCGCGGAGCCTTATGCGCTGTTTGCACGCTGGCTCAACGACGCGACCGCCGCCGAACCGAACGATCCCAACGCGCTGGCGCTGGCAACGGTGGACCCCGACGGCCTGCCGAACGTGCGCATGGTGCTGCTGAAGGGGTTCGACGAAGACGGCTTCGTCTTCTACACCAACTACGAAAGCGCCAAGGGCCGGGAAATCCTCGCCTCGATGAAGGCTGCCATGTGCTTTCACTGGAAGAGCCTGCGCAGGCAGGTGCGCGTGCGCGGGCCGGTCGAAAAGGTGACGGAGGCGGAGGCCGATGCCTATTTCGCGACACGCGCCCGCGGTAGCCGCATCGGCGCGTGGGCCTCAGCCCAGTCCCGTCCGCTGGAAGGCCGCTTCGCACTGGAGAAGGCCGTGGCTGAATACACCGCACGCTATGCGATCGGCGATATTCCGCGGCCGGCCCACTGGTCGGGATTCCGGATCAAGCCGGTGTCGATCGAGTTCTGGCACGACCGCCCCTTCCGCCTGCACGACCGCGTGATTTTCGAAGCCGAGGGAGACGGCTGGAAGAAGACACGGCTCTACCCGTGAGGCGATCGAACCCGGAACGATCATGCAAGGTGGCGCGTTGGCGAAACACTCCCAATCGTTCGGAGCATGGATGACCGACCTCGAAACCAAGACCCGCGCCTTCTTCCGCGAATACAGCGCGCGCAACACGCGGGCGTTGCAGGACCCGCCGCGCGAGGAGATCGAGGAGACGGTTGCGTGTTTTGCGCCGTTCTTTGTTGGAGCGAATCCCAGAGGCGTCATCGGCGGCGCCAACGACGATGCGCTGCGCCAGATGATCCCCAAAGGCTACGAGCACTACCGCGCCGTAGGCGGGACGCGCTTCGAGATGACCGGCATAGAGGTGACGGTGCTCGATCCGTTCAACGTCATGGCGCGCACCGACTGGGTGTTCGGCTACCGCCGCAAGACTGACGGCAAGGAAGGCGAAATCACCTTCCAGAACATCTATTTTCTCAACTTCGCCGACGGCGATCCGAAGATTTTCGCCTTCATCACGCCCGACGAGCAGGCAGCGATGAAGGAGCACGGGCTGGCCTGACCCGGCGGATCAGCCCTTCTTCCGGTTCATGAAGGCGACGAAGGCGTTTCGTGCCTCGTCGGACTTGAGCCGGGCGCGGAAATGCGCGCCCTCTTCCTTGATGCGTGCAACGAGCGGCTCGCGATCGCCGCGCATCAGGTCGCGCGCGATCTTCAGGGCTTCGGGCGGCTTTTCGGCGATGCGCTCGGCGGCTTCGAGGGCCGCCGCCTCAAGCTGGTCCTCGGGCACGACGTCGTAGATCAGGCCGGCAGCCTTTGCGCGTTCGGCAGAAAAACCCTCGCCGAGACCAAGCAGGGCGAAAGCCTGCTGGCGGCCGAGCACGGCAGGCGCGAGCAGGCTGGAGCCGGCTTCGGGCACCAGGCCGAGATCGACGAACGGCGTGCGGAATTCGGTGCGCGGCGTGGCGATGGTGAGATCGCAGTGCAGGTTGATGGTGGTGCCGATACCGACGGCGATGCCGTCGACGCCGGACACGATCGGCTTCTGCGACTTCGCCAGCGCCAGCAGGAAGTCGTAGACCTCCATGCCGCCGTCGCCGCCCGTCGCGACGGCCATGAAATCCGCCAGGTCGTTGCCGGACGAGAATGCCCCCGGCACGCCGAGGATCAGATGGGCGCGCACCTGCGGATCATCATCGGCATCCGTCAGCGCTGCGGCCATCGCCGCATACATGTCGCGGGTGATGGCGTTCTTCTTGTCGGGGCGGTTCATGCGGATGATCTGCACCGCGCCCCGGCGCTCGATTTCGATGTGTTCGGTCATCGGGTTTCCCTCATACGGTCCAATTGTCTGTTCCCACGAGCAAGGGCGGCAAACTTGTCCGCGGCGTCATGCTCGGGCTTGTCCCGAGGATCTACGCAGACAGGCTGAGTTGCCACCACGCCAAGGCCAGTTGAGCCGACCCTCCCGGCCAAACCCGGCGCGCCGCAGATCCTCGGGACAAGCCCGAGGATGACGCCATGGCACTCTTCACGAAGCAAGCGCGGCGTCGGCCGACACCAGGCTTTCGGCGCCGTCGATGACCCGCCGCTTCAGCGCTGAAGCTTCGTCGACCAGGTTTTCGGCAAAGAAACGGGCAAGCGCCACGCGGGCCTTGTCCTCGCCAGCAAGCGCGCCGCGCACGAGGTAAGCGCCGCCTGCGGCAAGCGCGAACAGCCGCAGATACGGCGTCGCGCCGGCCAGCGCTTCCTCCTGCCGGCCATCCGCCAGCGCACGCTGGAGGAAATCGGTGGCCTCGGCGAGATCGGCGAGCGCGGCGTCGCACCGTTCCGCCGTCGCACCGAAACC
>JAEWFU010000493.1 GCA_023388675.1 Pseudomonadota bacterium
CCGCAATAGCCGGTCGACCAGCTTCCGCGGTTCATTTCGCGCAGCACGTCTTCCGGCACCGGACGGTCGCCCTCGACTTCGATGTTCTTGAACATCCAGTCGGCGAGGCCGAGCTTCTGCGACAGAAGATAGAGAACCTGATAGTCGTCCTTCTGCTCGAAGCTGGGCGGGACGATCTGCTCGCCCCACTGGAGCGCCCGGTTGGAGGCGACGCGCGAGCCGGATGTCTCGAACTGGGTGCAGACCGGCAGGAGATAGGTGTTGTCCTTGCGGCCCGCCTGCACCGCGAGCGAGGCCCATGTGGTGGGGTGGGGATCGGCCACGACGAGCAGTTCAAGCCCGGCAAGTCCCTTGACCGAGTCCGGTATGCGCGCGATGCTGTTGCTGGCGTGGCCCTGGACGAACATCGCCCGCATCACGTCCGGCTGCTCGACATCTTCCTTGGGCAGCGAGACGGCATCGAACCACCGCGTCAGCGGGATGCCCGGCGTTTCCATCAGTTCCTTGGAAGGGAACTGGCCGACGAGGTCTTCATAGGGGATTTCCCACACCCGGCCCCAGTGCTTCCATGCGCCTTCCGTCAGCCCGTAATAGAAGGGCAGGGTGACCACATCGAGCCCGATATCGGTCGCGCCCTGCACATTGTCGTGCCCGCGGAAGATATTCGCGCCGGTGCCCGGCTTGCCGACATTGCCGGTGGCGAGGCACAGGATGCAGCTTGCCCGCGTATTGGCGGTTCCGACGGTGTGATGGGTCTGGCCCATGCACCAGATCATGGTCGAGGGCCGCTGCGTGGCGAACATCTCGGCCACGCGCTTGACCTGCTCGCCCGGCACGCCGGTGATCAGCTCGACTTCCTCGGGCGTGTATTTGGCGACTTCCTTGCGGACCTCGTCCATGCCGTAGACGCGCTGGGCGATGAATTCCTTGTCTTCCCAGCCGTTCTCGAAGATGTGCCAGAGCATGCCCCAGATCAGGGCGATGTCTGTGCCGGACCTGAACCGCGCATATTCCGTAGCGTGCGCGGCCGTGCGGGTGAACCGGGGGTCCATGACGATCAGGTTGCCGTTGTTCAGCTCCTTGCCTTCGAGCAGGTGCTGCATGGCGACCGGATGCGCCTCGGCCGGGTTTCCGCCCAGAACGAGCATCGTCTTGGAGTTGCGGATGTCGTTGTACGAATTGGTCATCGCGCCGTAGCCCCAGGTATTGGCTACGCCGGCAACCGTCGTCGAATGGCAGATACGCGCCTGATGGTCCTGATTGTTCGTCCCCCACAGGGCAGCGAGCTTGCGGAAGAGATACGTGCCTTCGTTGGAGAACTTCGCCGATCCCATCCAGTAGACGGATTCCGGACCGGACTTCTCGCGAATCTCGAGAAGCTTGTCGCCGATGCCGTTGATTGCCTCGTCCCACGAGACGCGCTCCCACTGACCGCCGACCAGCTTCATTGGATATTTCAGGCGGCGGTCGCTGTGCACGAGCTCGCGTACGCTGGCGCCCTTGGCGCAGTGAGAGCCGCGGTTGAACGGGCTGTCCCAGGAGGGCTCCTGGCCGGTCCAGACGCCGTTCTGGACTTCGGCCGTCACGGTGCACCCGACCGAGCAATGGGTACAGATGCTCTTTTTCAGTTCGATCGGCACACCCGGCTGCGGCGGGCTGATCGCGGCGGCCTTCCTGACCGTTCCGAGTTGGAACGAGCCGAGTGCGGCGACCCCGCCGACCGCGAGGCCGGAGCGGCGAAGGAATGTCCGCCGGTCCATGGGGGCCGAGGCCGTGCCTCCGATGAGCGACTGCAGTTTCGTGCGGCTTGCCTGTCCATTTTTGCGTTTCGTCAGCATGGCGCCCTCACTTTCCCTTCGGATAGCCGTTCACGCGGTAGAAGGCCTTGACGTGATCGGTTTCCTGATAACGGGTCCGCGTCTCCTCTTCGCCGGGATCGTAGGCGTGCGCCTCGGTAGGAACGAACGCAGCGGTCGCGACGGCGGCGGTAGAGGCGCCGCCGAAGGCTCGAAGGAAGTTGCGCCGGCTCAGTGCCGATTGCCGCTCGTCCTGCATCTTCCTTCCTCCTCTTTTTGCGGGCTCCCGGCCCCAGGCATGCGTCTATGCGCTTCGCCGCGTCTCCATGGCGAAGGCCTCTGTCTCGATGTCGATGAAGAGCCGCCCGACCGTGCCGACCGAGCGATAGAAACTGGCGCTCTTCGCGTTTTCCAGATCGGTGAAGAAGCGCCCGGCCCACGGCGCGACGTGGCGCTCGAAGAAATCCTGCTGCCCGCCGTCCGGGGCGATGAAGTGATTGCCGGCAAATCCGCTCATGATCTCGCAGAGGGTGCCGAGATGATCCTCCGGGTCAAAATGGCCTTCTGCCCGCTCGATGCCGAGGCGGATCATGTCCCCGCGCAGGCGGGCGAGCGGCCGCTCGTTGAGGAAGCCGGTGAGATAGTAGGACGCGTAAGGAAGAAGCTCCCCACGTCCGATGCCGATGAAAAGCTCATTATACTCGCGTCTGGCGCTATCGGCCGATGCAATTCCCGCCGCTCTTCCGAGCGCCGCATGCGCCTGGCCAAGCGGCGTCTCGGCGTCGCCTGTCAGCTCGGAAAGCCGGGTCAGGATGGCGGCATCGGGCGGCGCAAGCAGCAGCGAGGCAAGCAATGCGTATTCGTCCGACCGCGCGCGGTCGATATCATCGACACCTGCGGCGTGCTCGTCGGGCGCGGGATAGAGATCGGGGCGCAGTACGGTCCGTGAAAGGCCGGTAAGGGCCTCGACGGAGAGGACCCGTTCGGCCGGAATGCGATACCATAGCGAAACCGTGGGTTGAGCGACACCAAGACCGCGAGCCAGGACGGAAACGCCGCCCATTGCCCTGATTGCCTCCTCCAACCCTGCTTCCCTATGCATGTTCATGCCCTCGGTACTGCACGTTCATAGTATTTCCCTATGGACATAATGCAATCCCTGTTCGGGGAAAGAATTCGTGACCTTCAAGGGTGCCGCCTCAGCGCGGCATCGCGCCGCCATGGCGTGGCCGGAGGGCCGGTTCGGAGACCTGCGGGCGCCCGGCCTCGTCGGTCGGGTGCGGAGGCTTTGCCGGCTCCGCATCGTCGGAGGCGGTCTCCGTCAGGTCTGCGACATCGAGGGGTGGGGCCGGTTCGAGCGGTTCCGGCACCTGAGCGGGTTCCGGCCTTTCAGCCTCAGTTACCGTATTTGGCGGAACGGTCGCCGGTTGTTCAGAGCCGGCACCGGACGGCTCGTCGGCGACGGTCGGTTCCGCATCCGGTTCCAAAGCGCTTACCGTTTTCGACAGGAAGTCGACGACAGTTTCTTTCGCATCGAGCGGACCGAATCCCGCCATCGAGCCGGGCTGGTTGAAATCCCAGGCATATTCCGACGGACCGACATAGTCGCGGATCCCCGGATCGAGCGACCACATCTTGCGCAGGGCCGCGCTCTTCAGCGCCAGCGGCACGCCCTTTTTCAGGAAGGCCGTAAGGTCGCTTTCGGCGGTCAGGTCCTCGAGCCGGGGAAGGGGTTCTGCCGGGTCGGCCGCTTGAGCCTCCGCCGCTTCCGGCTGTGCGGGTTCGGGTTGCTGCGGCGAGGCGTCGACATCGACATGCGCGGCAGCTTCATCCCCCGCTTCTTTCGTTTCAGGGGCTGCATGCGCCTCGTCGGACAGCGCCGCCCGTTTGCGGCGCGACCAGCGGGCAAAAGGATTTTCGTTGCCGCTGCTCATTTCCCGTCGTCCCGGTATCCGGAATTCGGATCCCGTCTGGCCAGCGCGTCGGGGTCCGCCCGATCCCGCTTGCGCTTGATGAACGGACGCTCGACGTGATGCACCTCCACGAAGGCGGCAAGCTGCTGCCGTATTTCGACCGGCATCGGAAGGGCCTCAATGATGTCCGTACCGGTCTCCGTTAGCGATTCGGCGTCGGCGGGATCGGCCGTTACAAGGTGCAGCACGACCCCCGGCGGCACATCCGTGTGACGCAGCACCACCCAGAGGCTGGGCTGCTGCGAACGCAGGTTTTCCCGATACATCGTCGTGTCCGTTCCGAAGAACTCCATCTCGATCGCGCCGGCATAATAACGGATCAGCCCGGCCGATTGTTCAAGCACCGTCCATGGCGCTGCGGCCGGCGCGCCGACGAGCAAGGCGACGGGCATCCAGGCGTGGTCGACCCAGGGGTTCTTCAGAGCCCGCCGCTCCACGATAACGCCGATTTCGGCCGTTTCACGCTCCATGCTGCGCTCCTAGTTCGCCGCCGCCATGGTACGGATCGGCAGTCCGGCGACGAGATTCTGCGGCTTCATGCGGATCGTCCGGTCAGGCGTCATCGCCATGATCAGCCAGACAGGCCGCGCACCCACGTCCGGCCTGACTTCCGCGGCATCGGAGAAGGTGAGCCGGAACAGCGCCAGGACGTTCTCCATCGCCTCCGGATCAACATCCTTGCCCGTCCACAGCGCATTGCCGATACGCGTCGCCTCGGCGTCGAGACCGACGAACCACGCCCAGTCGTCGTCCTCGATCCGCTCGACCGGTTCGATCGTCACCTCGACGGCGAGCAGATGGCGTATCCAGCCTTCCATCGCGGCGGCAAGGCCGCGTCGCGCGGGGCTGTCGGCGGCGCCGAGACTGAGCACCATGTCGAAGGCGTCGCTCCTGCCGAAATAGCTGTCGGCATTCTTGTCCTCGAGGATCGCGAGCTCGGTGACGGCCGGTCCGCCGAGCATGCCCAGAAGCGGGGAGGCGTGGCGGTTCTGCTCATGGACCTCTATCGTTTCCGCATCGGCAAGCAGCAGCGCGCCTTCGTGGAAGGTCACCCGCTGCGTCCGGTAGAACAGTTCGGCCGCGCGCAGGATGAAGGGGTCGTCCTCGCCGTCGAGCGCATTGCGCAGCACCACCTGCGCGAGCTGGTTCATGAAGAGCGGCGGCGTGTCGGCTGCCGAGCCGCGCACCAGTTCGAGATAGGCGGCCTCGATCGAGGGAGCGGCCAGCAGGCGGTCGCGGAAGGCGATCATGAACGTCCAGTTCTCGCGCGCGTCGGCGTCGTTCAACGCTGCGATCTCGTCCTGCCCGACAGGCCGGCGGGGATCGTGAGCCAGAAGTTCATGATGCAGCCGCAGCTCCACCTCGCAGGCCTCTTCGGGCGGCAGAAGCTCGGGGCGCGCGAAATAGGCCTTGAGGAACATATCGGTCACGATCAGCCGGCCTGCCTGATCCCGATCAAGCAGGTGGTGGCCCGAGGAAATCCAGAAATCCTTCACGTGTCCCTTCCAGCCAATGCCCGGATGTCGACCTCTTCCACGGGGTCGTTTTCCTCATCGATTTCGATGACGCGAAATGCCGTCGCCGGATCGAGCCGGCTCACCTTCCGGTGGAGGGTGCGGAAGGTTTCGCGGACCCCTGCCTCCTCGCCCGCGCGGTGGAGGGCGAGCAGGGTGTTCGGCGGATGGTCGCACAGCGACTGGGCGAAGGCGACCTCTTCCTCGGCGGCTGGCCGCGCGGCCTCCAGCCCCGGCGCGCCGCAACGGGCGACGAGCTGCTCCGCCAGTTTTTCGACCACGGCCGCGCGTTCTTCCGCGCTGACCTCGGTCACGACGACGAGGGTGGACCAACCGAAGCTGTCGACGCCCAGGAAACCGGCGCGGAAGGCCTGCCGTTCCTTGCCGGAAAGGCCCTGGACATCGGCGCCGAAGAACAGGAAGGAGCCGGTGACGGCCCACTCGCCGGGTTCCGCGGCGCGAGAATAGACGAAGGTGTCCGAGGGATCGAGACGGATCGTGCGCGGCAGCTTCAAAGCCATGGCATTCCCGTCGCGGGATCGAGCCAGCCGGGCGAGGCAACGGCTTTCGCCAGGCTCTGCTTCCCGACACCGTCCTGGCCGGGCTTTCCCGAAAGCAGCAGGTCGCCATTGTCGGCGAGCCGGGCGTCCTGGCCTGTTGGTGAAAGGCGTTCCAGCCACTGCCGGGCGACCGGCGCGAAGCCGGTTTCGCTCCATTGGTGGAACGCGGACATCAGATGACGGGAAAAGCTGACGATGATCTCGCCCGCATCGGGGGCTTCGAAGCCCACCTCGTCGAGTGCGCCGCACAGCGGCCGCAGGCCGGGCTCGTCGTCACGGGTGACAGTGGTGCGGATCATGGCCGAGAAGACGAGCCAGGCCGGGGTCTCGTCATCCTGCGTTTCCTCGGGCCAGCCCAGGCGCCCGCCGCCCACGCGCACCCCGTCGACGCAGATCGTGTCCGGCCATTCGAAGGTGATCGGCCGCGACGGTGGCGCATGCATCGCAAGCGCATCGGCCAGCGCGTTCATGCCGGCATAGAGCGCCACGCGGGCTTCTGCCAGCGGCTCTTCCGGCTCCAGGACGACCGCGAATTCGGCCGCATCGTAGCGCCGCGCCCAGACCAGCGTGCCCGCGCCCTGCTCGCCCGCGATGGTGCAGGCGTGCGCAAATGCGTCGCCGTGCTCTCGCAGGACGACGAGGCTGTAAAGCGGGGGCAGATCGAGTGCCCGGTCCATGACCGAAGCGCGCAGGGACATGATGCCGGTCCATTGTTGATGACGGCGACGGTATTATCCTTATAATGGTTCTAAAGTGAAGGCGCTATCGCAGTGAGCGGTATCGCGCCGCGGGGAGGCACGATGAGCAGCCTGGAAAAACCGCGCACGGTCTTCGTCTGCTCCTGCGAGAGGAGCATGCCCGGCTTTGGCGACAGCGTCGCCCGCGGGTGCAGGAGCGCCGTGGTCCAATCCGGCGACCAGTTCTGTGGCGCCGAACTCGACCGCGTCCAAGGCGCGTTGAGCGCCGGTGGTGCCATCACGATAGCCTGTACGCAGCAGGCGCCGCGGTTCCGCGAGGTCGCGGAGGATGCCGGCTTCGAGGGCGATCTTGCTTTCGCGAACATCCGCGAGACGGCCGGCTGGTCGGAACAGGCCGCGTCAGCCGGGCCGAAGGCTGCAGCCCTCGTTGCGATGGCCGCAGAACCGGTCGCGCCTCCGGCGTCCGTCACACTCGCAAGCAGCGGCGTGGTGCTAGTCTATGGCCGCGGCGAGGCGGCGATCGACGCCGGCCGGCAACTCGCCGGCGAACTGGACGTCACCGTGCTGCTGACGCGTCCGGACGACGTTCCGCCCCACCGCGTATGGGACTTCCCCGTCGTGCAGGGGACGATCCGGAACGCGCGTGGCCATCTCGGCGCCTTCGACCTGACGGTCGACGGTTTCGCGATGCCCGCGCCTTCTTCGCGCGAGAGCCTGCGGTTCGGGGCGCCTCGCGACGGCGCGAACTCCAACGCGGACATCATCCTCGACATTTCGGGCGGCGTTCCGCTGTTTCCGGCCCACGAATTGCGCGAGGGCTACCTGAAGGCCGATCCCGCCTATCGGGCGGGAATCGCCGCCGCTGTCGCGAAGGCTGCCGGGCTCGTGGGCGAATTCGACAAGCCGCGTTACATCAATTTTACCGCCGACCTGTGCGCGCATTCGCGTTCGCGCATCACCGGCTGCACGCGGTGCCTGGACCTGTGTCCGACCGGTGCGATCACGCCTGCCGGCGACCACGTCGTCATCGATGCGGATGTCTGCGCCGGCTGCGGCAGTTGTGCGGCCGCCTGTCCGACCGGCGCTGCCGCCTATGCCGTCCCCGATGCGGAGGCCCTGCTCCGGCGGTTGCGCACGCTGCTGGTCACCTATCGCGAGGCGGGCGGTAGCGACCCGATCGTGATGTTTCACGATGGCGATCATGGCGAACCGCTCATCGATGCACTTGCGCGTTTCGGCCTGGGTCTGCCCGCAAACGTGCTGCCGGTCGCCGTCAACGGGATAACGCAACTGGGCGTCGAGGCGTGGACCGCGCCCGTCGCATGGGGTGCGGTGGCGGTCAGGGCGCTCTCTTCAGCGAAGCCGAAGCACGAACTCGACGGTTTGGCCAGGAACGTAGTCATCGCCAATCTCCTCGGGCAGGCGCTCGGCTATGGGCCGGATATCTGCGGGCTGATCGAGGCCGACGACCCGGATATCCTCGCATCGGCGCTCGACGGGATCGTTCCGGATGCGAGCGTGCGGAAGCACGCAACCTTCCTGCCGCTCGGCGACAAGCGCAGCCTGTTGAGAAGCACGATGCTGGAACTGCATCGCGCCGCGCCGACGCCGGTCGACAGCGTGGCGTTGCCGGCAGCAGCGCCGTTCGGCGGGCTCGACGTCAATGTCGAAGGCTGCACGCTCTGCCTTTCCTGCGTGTCGGCCTGCCCGACAGGCGCGCTCTCGGACAGCGAGGACCATCCTGCGTTGTATTTCTCAGAGAGTGCGTGCGTCCAATGCGGCCTTTGCGCGGCGACCTGCCCGGAGAAGGTGATCACCCTGACGCCGCGGGTGGATTTTGCCGCGTGGAGCGCACCGCGCCTCGCGGTGAAGCAGGAAGAGCCTT
>JAEWFU010000545.1 GCA_023388675.1 Pseudomonadota bacterium
CTGCCGTTCTGGACGTCGTTCCTGATCCGCGTCTACGCTTGGATCGGCATCCTCAAGCCTGAAGGCCTGCTGAACCAGTTCCTGATGTGGGTTGGCGTTATCGACACGCCGTTGCAGATCATGAACACCAATACGGCGATCTATATCGGCATCGTCTATTCCTACCTCCCTTTCATGGTGCTGCCGCTCTACGCGACGCTGGAAAAGATGGACTACTCGCTGATCGAGGCCGCGCAGGACCTTGGCTGCCCGCCGACAACTGCGTTCTGGAAGATCACCTTCCCGCTGTCTCTGCCCGGCGTGGTCGCAGGCTGCCTGCTCGTCTTTATTCCGGCCATCGGCGAGTTCGTGATCCCAGATCTGCTCGGCGGTTCGCAGACGCTGATGATCGGCAAGACGCTGTGGAACGAGTTCTTCTCCAATCGCGACTGGCCGGTCGCCTCGGCCGTGGCCATTGTGCTGTTGCTGATCCTCGTGGTGCCGATGATGTTCTTCCAGCGTGCCCAGGCGCGCGCGCAGGAACAGGGGAGATAGGCCATGCAGGGGCAGCTCAGCCGCTTCAACATTGCCTCGCTGGTGCTGGGGTTCTCGTTCCTCTATCTCCCGATCGTGCTCCTGATCATCTATTCGTTCAACGAGTCGCGCCTGGTCACGGTCTGGGGTGGGTTCTCGACCCGCTGGTACGTATCGCTGATGTCGAACCAGCAGCTTCTGGACGCAGCCTGGGTGACGGCGAGGATCGCCTTCGTCTCCGCTACGGTCGCCACGGTGCTGGGCACGCTGGCGGCGCTTGCGCTCACGCGCTACACGCGCTTCCGCGGCCGCTTCCTCTTTTCAGGCATGGTCTTTGCGCCGCTGGTCATGCCCGAGGTGATCACCGGCCTGTCGCTGCTTCTGCTGTTTGTCGCCGTCGGGCTCGACCGCGGGTTTCTTACCGTCACGCTCGCCCACATCACCTTCACCATGTGCTTCGTGGCCGTGGTCGTTCAGTCGCGCCTGCTGAGCTTCGACCGGTCGCTTGAGGAGGCGGCCATGGATCTCGGCGCAACCCCGGTGCGCACCTTCTTTCAGGTGACGCTGCCGGTCATCATGCCCGCAATCGTGTCCGGCTGGATGCTGGCCTTTACGCTGTCGCTCGACGATCTGGTCATCGCCAGCTTCACCTCCGGCCCCGGCGCCACCACGCTGCCGATGCGCATCTACAGTCAGGTGCGGCTGGGCGTGACGCCGGAGATCAATGCGGTCTGCACAATTCTCATCGTGGTCGTCACAGCGGGCGTTCTGACCGCCGCCGTTCTTAACAAACGTCGCGATGTGCAACGCCGGCGCGACGAGCAGGCCGCCCAGCGCGGATAGCGATTCTATTCGAAATCGACGGTGGGACTTACCTGCGCGGCAAAGGGCGAATCCCACGCACCACCGATGAAGAAGGACAGATCGGCGTCTCCCTGCTGGCCGTCCTGCCCCATCGGCGCCAGATAGCCGGAGAGAGCCAGCGCACGGCCGAAATATGGAACGATGCCACTCAGTGACAGCACCTGACCGTTAAGCTGCAACTCGGCCTTCTCGATCCGTGCGACGCCGCCATTGACCTTGGCCTTGAACTCCGCGCCGCGCAGCGGCAGCGTGCCGCCGACGATTTCGGACAGGGCGAAGAAGCCGCCCGCTGATGCACGCTCCCTGAACTTCGCCAGATCGAACCCCTGCAACGCGCCTTCGCCTAATGTTGCGCTGACAGTGCCCTCGGCGTTGCCCATAACCGTGTTCCAGTCGCGCCCGGCACCTTTGAGCGTGAGCGAGAGATTGGCGCGGCCTTGCGGCGTCAACTGTGTCGCGCCGGTGGCTTTGGCGAGTGCCTGCGCATCGACGTTGTCGGCCATCATGCGCATCTCGACCGCCTTGTTCTCGCCCTGCAGGTCGACACGCACGCCGGCCTGCAGCTTGCCGCCGAACACGGTCGCATCGGAAATGTCGAAGGCGGCGAGCGTGCCTTTCACCTGTGCGGCAGCGGCCAGTTCGGTCATCGCCACGGACCCTAGCGTGGCATTGCCGGCCGAAAGGCGCAGGTCCAGCGACAATTGCTCGGCGAATCCGGTGTCGATCTGGTCGTAGATGTTGCCGCTGCTGGAAGCGATCGGTGTGAAGGCCGAAAGAAAGGACCGCACGTCGAGGGTGTCGAATGCGAGCGTCCCCGAAATGGCAGGAACCGGGTCGGCGAAGGAGACTTCGAGTACGCCCCGCCCGGAGTTGCCACCTAGATTGAGCGCGACGGAGTCAAGTCTCAGCCGCTGCGCGGTGCCTTGCACCGTTGCCGCGATGGACATCGCGCCGATCGCTGCGCCCGGCGCGATGTCGGTCTTGGACCATTCGAGCATGCGGCGCAAAGACGGCGATGAAAGACTGGCCTTCCCGTCGAAATAGGTGTTCGCCGACAGATTGGCCGTTCCTTCGAAACTTGCTTCCAGCAGGGCCGATTTCAGGCTTGCGGTCGCCGGCGCGTTGCCGCCGGCAAGCAGTAGCAGGGGCTGCGCACTCGACCCTTCGACTGCAATGTTCTCGCCGCGCCAGATGCCGGTTGCCGTCAGCCGCGCGGTGCGGTTGAGCGATGGCCAGACGATCTTGCCGTTGAGGCTGCTGATCCCGTTCTCGGCATCCCCGTCCACGACCGCGATGCGGCCCTCGAAGAATTCCACCGTGCCGAACGCGTCGTCGGGTAGGGCGCTACGATCAGGATTGGCCGGGTTGCTGGCGACGATCTGCCGTGCCGCGGTAACGGCGCGCGTCATGCGGCCGCCGCCGGGCGAGGCCGGAAGGTCGATGACCGAACCTTCGATTGTCAGTCGCAGCACCGGCCGATACATCGCCACGGCCGAAAGCACTACATTGCCGCGCAGCGCCGACAGTGCCGAAAGGTCCACCTCCAGCCTGTCGGCTTCCAGCACCGGCGGATGGCCGTTGTCCGCCCATTCGAGGAAGGCAACGTCGTTGAGCGTTGCCGTGAAGGTCGGCCAGACGTCGAGCACGGGCGCCTCACCCAGTACCACGCGGTAGCCGCTCCACAGGCTAAGCTCATGGGCAATCCGGTCGCGTACGATCTGTGTGGATGCCATCCAAGGCAGCGCGGCGATGAACAGCGCGGCAAGCACAAGCACTGCCGCCAGCGCGATAACGCCTCGTTTCAACATGGAAAGCCGCATCTCGCCTCGCCGCTGTGGGATGTCGCTGGCGACGCTCCCTACACTAACCGGCTGTCAGGATAGCTGTTTTTCAACCTTTTGTGGCCTGCCGATGGCATTTTCCCCCAGGCAGATACGAGTATTTTCGCCACCTTGCCTTGGCAGCCGGCGATATGCTTAACCGTCTGCGAATTTATCGTTGGCGAAGTCACTGTTGCCCGGCCCCTCAGGAGGAACCCGCATGAACCAGACTGCCCCGCTTTGGAGCCCGTCGGCCGAAGATATCGCGGCGGCGCCCATGACCGCCTTCATGGCCCTGGCAGCAAAGGCGAGCGGCAAGCCGATTGCGGATTACGAAGCGCTGCATGCGTGGTCGATCGACGATCGCGAGGCGTTCTGGTCGCTGGTCTGGAACTATTGCGATATCGTCGGTGAGCGCGGTGAGCGTACGCTGATCGATGGCGACAAGATGCCGGGCGCCAAGTTCTTTCCGGATGCGAAGCTGAATTTCGCGGAGAACCTGCTGCGCAAGACCGGCAACTCCGATGCGCTCGTCTTCCGCGGTGAGGACAAAGTCGAGCGCCGGCTTTCCTGGGACGAGTTGCGCGCGTTGGTCTCGCGGCTTCAACAGCTCTTTCGCGCGCATGGCGTCAAGGCCGGAGACCGCGTCGCCGCCATGATGCCGAACATGCCCGAGACCATCGCCTGCATGCTGGCAACGGCGTCGCTCGGCGCCATCTGGTCTTCCTGTTCGCCTGACTTCGGCGAGCAGGGCGTGCTCGACCGTTTCGGTCAGATCGAGCCCGTGCTGTTCATTGCACCCGACGGCTACTGGTATGCCGGCAAGCGCATCGAGGTCGGTGCGAAGATTGCGGCCGTGCTCGACAAGATGCCTTCGGTGAAAGCGGCTCTGGTTGTCGATTATCTCGGCACGGCGAAGGATGTAGCCGGCGGCATCGCCAAAGCCGAGGCACTGGAAACGGCGCTTTCGCCTTTCATGTCCGCGCCGCTCGAGTTCGAACGACAGGCTTTCGACCATCCGCTCTACATCCTGTTCTCTTCCGGCACCACGGGCATTCCCAAATGCATCGTCCACTCGGCAGGCGGCGCGCTGCTGCAGCACGTCAAGGAACAGCGACTGCACGCCGGCATCGGCGACGGCGATAGGTTCTTCTACTTCACCACATGCGGCTGGATGATGTGGAACTGGCTCGTGTCCGGTCTGGCATCCGGCGCGACGCTTCTGCTTTACGACGGCTCTCCTTTCTATCCGGACGGCAACGCCATCTTCGATTTCGCTCAGGCGGAGAAGATGACCTATTTCGGCACGTCCGCGAAGTTCATCGATTCCGTCCGCAAGGAAGGGCTGCGGCCTATCGAGACTCATGACCTTTCTTCCGTGCGCGTCATCTCGTCGACCGGCTCGCCGCTGGCCCCGGAATGCTTCCGCTTCGTTTATGACGGCATCAAGAAGGACGTCCATCTGGCGTCGATCTCGGGCGGCACCGACATCGTTTCCTGTTTCGTCCTCGGCGTGCCGATCAACCCCGTCTGGGTCGGCGAGATACAGGGTGCGGGTCTCGGCATGGCAGTCGACGTCTGGGACGATTCCGGCCAGCCAGTTCGGGGCGAGAAGGGCGAACTCGTCTGCACCAGGGCGTTTCCCTGCATGCCGGTGAAATTCTGGGCCGATCCGGATGGCTCCAAATACAAGGCTGCCTATTTCGACCGCTTCGACAATGTGTGGTGCCATGGCGATTTCGCCGAATGGACGGAGCATGGCGGGCTCATCATCCATGGCCGCTCCGATGCAACCCTCAATCCTGGCGGCGTGCGCATCGGCACGGCCGAAATCTACAACCAGGTCGAGCAGATGGAGGAAATCCTCGAGGCGCTCTGCATCGGCCAGACCTGGGAGGACGACGTTCGTGTCGTACTCTTCGTGCGCCTTGCAGAAGGCGTGGTTCTGGACGAGGCGCTGGAGAAGAAAATCCGCGCGAAAATCCGCACCGGCGCCAGCCCGCGCCACGTGCCCGCGCGCATCGTGCCGGTTGCTGACATACCGCGCACCAAATCGGGCAAGATCACCGAGCTTGCCGTGCGCGACGTGGTGCACGGGCGCCCAGTCAAGAACAAGGAAGCGTTGGCCAATCCGGAGGCGCTGGAGCTTTATCGCGACATAGCCGCGCTGCAATCGTAGCTGCGGCTATGGTTATCAAACGGTTGCTGCGAAATTTACCTCGATTTCACGGATGATACAGAATCGTAAACTGCCGTATAGTCAGGTAAGGTTTTGTTAAGGTTCGAGCCCGATAGTCGTGTGCAACTTGAGGGAGAAATCCCGCTCCGCCGCCCTGGAGCTCGGTACGCTCAAGCTTCTTGTGTGACAGCCAAATTCATACTCAGGCGCTTCTTTGAAGCGCCTTTTTCTTTGGTGGTGCCAGGCGGTCTACATCATCGCTTCGCGATCGCGCATCAGGGCGCCCGACAGCAGGACTATCGGCACGGTGGCGGTGAAGATGATCAGCAATGCCGCCACTGCGCCGTCCTGAGCCATGCCGCGCGAGGCGCTTTCGTAGATGAACGTGGCGAGCGTGTTGAAACCGAACGGTCGCAGCAGGATCGTTGCCGAGAGCTCCTTCATCGTGTCCACGAACACCAGCACACCTGCCGTAAAGATCGCAGGCCACAACAGCGGGATGGTCACGCTCGCCGCGCTCTGCAGCGACGAGCGCCCGAGGCTTCGGGCTGCTTCATCTATGTTTGGCGGCAGTTTTTCCAGCCCGGACCGGATGGCGCCCTCAGCCAGCGCCAGAAAGCGGAGGGAACAGGCGAGTACGATTGCAGTTGCCGACCCGGTGAGCAGTAGACCGGTCGATACGTCGAACCATGCGCGCATCTGGGCGTCAAGCCAGTTGTCGAACCGCGCCAGTGAAAACAGCAGACCCAGGGCCATGATGGTCCCCGGCAGCGCGTAGCCGATCATGGCGAAGCGTGTGGCCAGCGTCACGCCGCCGGATCGCGCCACGCGGGCTGCGTTGATCAGCAGCAGTGCGATGAACACGGCCAGCACAGCCGCGGCCAACGCAGTCGTGAGGCTATTGAGGAAGCCTCGCCCCAGCGCCGGATCGAAAAACTGGTGAGCGCGGCGAGATGCATAGGTGCCGAACACATAGATCGGGATGCCGAAACCGAGCAGCACGGGGGTCGCGACGACGAGCGTTGCTGCCGGTCTCTTCCATCCCGTGAGCTGCACGCGCGGCGGTCGCGCCTTCATGTGTGTCGCGCGCGCCGAGTGAAACCGCTGGCGCCGGCGCGCCCACTGCTCTGCCATCAGAAGGGCGAAAACGAGCACCAGCATCAGCATCGCGATCTGCGCCGCACCTTCCAGGCTGCCGCGATTGAGCCACGTCGTGAAGACCGACAGCGTCAGCGTGCGAACGCCCAGATATTCCGACGCACCGAAATCGTTGAGCGTCTCCATGAGGACGAGTGCGACGCCCGCGATGATTGCGGGACGCGACACGGGCAGCAGGATGCGACGGAATACCGTGAATGGCTTCGCGCCAAGGGTGCGCGCCACATCGGCGATATTGCGACCCTGCATGATGAAGACGACGCGGGCCGTCAGATAGACGTAGGGATAGAGCACGCTGGACATCACCAATGCGGCTCCGCCCGTCGAGCGCAGGTCCGGAAACCAGTAATCGCGGGTGGTTTGGAACCCGAAGAGCGAGCGCCACAGCGTCTGCACGGGGCCGGCAAAAAGAAAGAATTCCGCGAAAGCGTAAGACGCCAGATAGGGTGGTACCGCCAGCGGCAGCACAAGCGCCCAGGCCAGCGTTTTGCGAAAGGGAAAATCATAGCCGACGACGAGCCAGGCGCATGCAACGCCGGTCACGGCCGTCAGTACCGACACCAGCGCCAGCAGGTGCAGTGTCGTCAGCGTGGCCCGCGGCAGTACGGTCGAGACCAGATGCGGCCATGCCTCGCCAGTGCCCGAAAACGCGATACCGGCGAGCGTGGCGACGGGTAGCAGAACCATCGCGCATGTTGCGAGGGCAATGAAGAACACGAAGCCGTGCCGCTCGCGCTTGACGCGCGGGGCAGCGGCAATCTGGGCTCGGGCGGGTCCGTCTAGGCTCGTCACGCCGGGTCCTTCAAACGCAAAAGCCGGGCTGCATGCGCAGTCCGGCTTTCGCCTTGCATTGGAACAAGCTTAGCTCGACGGGCCGTCGTCGAGACCGACGCGGTCGACCATCTCCGAAGCCGCCTTGCGGTGGGCTGAAATCTCGGCCAGCGAAAGAGTGTCGGCGTTCAGTTCACCGAATGCCTGCACCACCGGCGAAGCCTCGAGGCCCGGCTGCACCGGATACTCGTAGGACTGCTCGGCCTGGATCTGCTGCGCTTCCGGGCTCGACAGGAACTGGATCAGCTTGACGGCGTTCTCGCGGTTGGGCGAGTTCTTGGCAAGCGCTACGCCGGAAACGTTGACGTGCGTGCCGCCGTTCTCGAAGGTCGGGAACACGACCTTGATCGCGTTGGCCCATTCCTTTTCCTCGGGGTCCTTTTCATTGGTCTGCATCAGACCGACATAATAGGTGTTGCCCAGCGCGATGTCGCATTCGCCGGCCATGATGGCCTTAGCCTGCGGGCGGTCACCGCCGTCGGGCTTGCGCGCCAGGTTGTTCTTCAGCCCGGTCAGCCATTCCTCGGTCTTCTCCTCGCCCCAATGAGCGATTGCCGCCGAGATCAGCGCAAGGTTGTAGTCGTGCTGGCCGGAGCGCATGCAGATCTTGCCCTTCCACTTCGGGTCGGCCAGCTCGGCATAGGTGATGGGATCGTCACCAACGCGCTCCTTGGATGCGTAGAGGACACGGGCACGCTTGGTGATACCGAACCAGTGACCTTCGGGGTCGCGATACTCGGCAGACAGGTTGGCGTTGACGGTCTCGTCCTCGAGAGCCTGCGTCACGCCCTTTTCCTTGACGTTCGTCAGGCGCGCGATGTCGACGGTGAGGATCACGTCCGCCGGCGAATTGGTTCCTTCGGCGGCGATGCGGTCCTCGAGTCCCTTGTCCAGGAACAGAATCTCGGTGCGGATGCCGGTTTCGGCGGTGAAGGCATCGAGAGCCGGCTGGATCAGGGCCGGCTGGCGATACGAATAGATGTTGACCACCTCATCGGCCGCTGCGGCAAAGGGGACGTAGGCGATGCCGGCGGCAAGCGCCGCCGCCGCGAGGCGGGTGCCGGTCGAGCGAGATGCTCCGAAAATCATGACTTCCTCCAGGCAGGGGGTTCAAAGCCCCATGTTTGAACGGATTGAATGTTCCAGCAGGAACAGGCGGTTCATGATCGAAACCCGATATGTGGTCAATAGAAAACGCAGCAAAATCAGCAGTTTAGAATAATTCTAAACTGCTGAAGTCAGGTTTTCATGAGTGAATTTCGAGATTTGCCCTTGGGCGTCTCAATCCGCCAGCACCCGGGTTGACGGAAATGTGATCTCCACCATGGTGCCTTCGCCCGGGGTCGACGAAATCGAGAAGCGGGCCCTGTTGGCCTCAACCATCGCCTTGGTTAGCGGGAGACCAAGGCCGGTGCCGTCGTGGCGGCCACGCTTCAACGCATTGATCTGCTTGAACGGCTTCAGTGCCTGATCGATTTCCGACAGGCTCATGCCGATGCCGGTATCGCGCACCCGCATGACGACGTCGCCCGATGGCTCGTAGGAGGTCGACACGATGACCTGCCCGCCTGCCTGGGTATAGCGAACCGCATTGGAAAGCAGGTTCAGCGCGATCTGGCGCACGCTGCGCAGGTCGGCCACCACTTCCGGCAGACGCGATGCGAAGCTTGACCGGATGATGACGCGGTCGCGGTTTGCCTGCGGCTGCATGACCGCGACGGACTCGCCCAGCGTGTCGTTGAGCGACACCGCTTCGTAGTTCATCTCCTGCTCGCCAGCCTCGATCTTGGAGATGTCGAGCAGGTCGTTGACGAGGTCGAGCACATGGTTGCC
>JAEWFU010000550.1 GCA_023388675.1 Pseudomonadota bacterium
ATTGTGAATCCAGACGCTCAGCATGGGCAGAGCCAGCGCGGCAGCGCAGAGGCCTGCGGCAATGAAAAGTGAATCCCGGTCGATCAACTTCGCACACCCTACAGAATTCTGCGTTTCTACCATGCGGGTGACTGCCGAAGTGTATAGGTCGTGCGAAAGCTCGCCGCGTGGTGAAAAATGTCTTATCCCGCGCCGGCGGGCTACAGAGGCAGCGCGGTTTCCTGCTTGATGTCCTTGAGCACGAGGTTGGTGCGGACATTGGCGATGCCCGGCAGGCGGAACAGGAAGCCTTCCAGGAACCGGTTGTAGGCGTCGAGGTTCTCGCAGACTACGCGCAGGTGATAGTCGGCCTCGCCGGTGGTGGCGAAGCAGTCAAGCACTTCCGGGCGCCTGCGCACTTCGGCGATGAATGTGTCGACGTGGCTGTGGTCGTGCCGGGTCAGCGACACATGGGCAATCGCGTGGAATTTCTGGCCGGCACGGGCCGCATCGAGGATCGCCGCATAGCGTCGTATCACGCCGGCATCCTCCAGTGCCCTCACGCGCCGCCAGCAGGCCGACGGCGACATGCTCGCCTGTTCCGCAAGGTCCTGGTTGGAGATGCGCGCATTGTCCTGAAGAATGCGCAGCAGACGGCGATCCTGTTCCGTCAGTTCCTCCATATCTTTTCCTTCCTTCGGTAGTTTCTTTCGATTTTTATGCTTGTTGGGTAAATCCTGCCGAATTCGTGCCCGTTTTGTGGAAATCTGGCAAGTTCTACCGCTTCAGGCGCGTTAGAATGGGCTAAGGCACCTCAGGGAGGCACCCATGACCGCGCACGCGCCGCTTCGCGATCTCACGCGCTACCGCCTCGAAGATCGCTATACGCAGACAGATGGCCGCGTCTTCATGACCGGCACGCAGGCGCTGGTGCGGATCGCGCTCGACCAGGCGCGACGCGACCGTGCGCGGGGCCGCAAGACGGGCGGTTTCATCTCCGGCTATCGCGGCTCGCCGCTGGGCGGGCTCGACCTGGAAATCTGGCGCAACAAGCGCCTCGTGGCCGATGCCGGCGTCGAATTCCTGCCTGCCGTCAACGAGGACCTTGCAGCGACCGCCGTTCTTGGCTCGCAGCAGGTCGAGACCAACCCGGACCGGCAGGTCGATGGCGTGTTCGCGATGTGGTATGGCAAGGGTCCCGGTGTCGACCGGGCGGGCGACGCGCTCAAGCACGGCAACGCCTATGGCTCGTCATCGAATGGCGGGGTGCTCGTGATTGCCGGCGACGACCATGGCTGCGTCTCGTCATCCATGCCGCACCAGTCCGATGTCGCGTTCATGGCGTGGTTCATGCCCACACTGAACCCGGCAAGCGTTTCCGAATATCTGGAATTCGGCGAATACGGCTACGCTCTGTCGCGCTTCTCCGGCATGTGGGTCGGCTTCAAGGCCGTATCGGAGACGGTGGAATCGGCCGCGTCATTCGAGCTGAAACCCGACCGTGCATTCAAGACGCCCAATTTCACGCTGCCGCCCGGCGGGCTCCATTATCGCTGGCCGGACTTGCCCGGACCGCAGATCGAGGAGCGGATGGAGGCGAAGAAGCAGGCCGTCTTCGCCTTTGCCGAGGCCAATCCGATCGACCGTCACATCTACGACGTGAAGCACGCGCGGTTCGGCATCGTCACCACCGGCAAGGGGCATCTCGACCTGATGGAGGCGCTGCGCCTGCTCGGCATCGGCGAACGCGAATGCCGCGAGCTCGGCATCGACATCTACAAGGTCGGCATGGTGTGGCCGCTGGCGCGACGCGACGCGCTGGACTTCGTGCGCGGCAAAGAGGAGGTGCTGGTCGTCGAGGAAAAGCGCGGCATCATCGAGAGCCAGTTCAAGGAATATTTCTACGACTGGCCGGGCGACAAGCCGAAGCGGATGGTCGGCAAGCGCGACGAGAACGGCGACAGGCTGATCCCGTGGACCGGCGAATTGTCGCCACGCCAGCTCGTGCCTCTGGTGGCGAAGAGGCTGGAAGGCATCTTTCCGGGTCACGGTTTTGCCGAACGCGCGGCGCGCATCGCCGGTGAGCCGGTCATCTCCATCAGCGTCGAGGGAGCCACCCGCACGCCCTATTTCTGTTCCGGCTGCCCGCACAACACCTCCACCGAGGTTCCGGAGGGGTCGAAGGCGTTGGCGGGCATCGGCTGCCATTTCATGGCAAGCTGGATGGATCGCGAGACGAGTTCGCTGATCCAGATGGGCGGCGAAGGCGTCAACTGGGCGGCGTCATCGCTGTTCACCGGCAAGGGCCACATCTTCCAGAACCTGGGTGAGGGGACCTATTACCACTCCGGCTCCATGGCGATCCGTCAGGCCATCGCGGCAAAGGCCAATATCACCTACAAGATTCTCTACAACGACGCGGTCGCGATGACCGGCGGCCAGCCTGTCGACGGGCCGGTGAGCGTGCAGGCGATCGCGCACGAGGTTCGCGCGGAAGGCGTGGAACGCATCGCGCTGGTCAGTGACGAGCCCACCAAGTTCCACTCGGGCGACTTTCCGCATGGTGTGACTGTCCATCATCGCCGTGAGCTCGATGCGGTGCAGCGCCACTTGCGGGACGTCGAGGGCGTTTCCGTTCTCATCTACGAGCAGACCTGTGCCACGGAAAAGCGCCGGCGGCGCAAGCGCGGCACGATGCCCGACCCCGGCAAGGTGGTCGTCATCAATGAACTGGTCTGCGAAGGCTGCGGCGATTGCTCGGTGGAATCCAACTGCCTGTCCGTCGAACCGGTCGAAACGGAGTTCGGGACCAAGCGACGCATCAACCAGTCGTCCTGCAACAAGGATTTCTCGTGCGTGAACGGCTTCTGCCCCAGTTTCGTGACGCTGGAGGGGGCGATGCGCAGGAAGCGGACCGGACGGGAGCTCGATCTGGCGGCGCTGGCAAGCGATCTCGAACAGCCGGAGCTCCCGGTGCTGGACACACCTTACGACCTTCTGATCACCGGCGTTGGCGGAACGGGCGTCGTGACCATCGGGGCGCTCGTCACGATGGCGGCGCATCTTGAGGCCAAGGGTTCGTCGGTGCTCGACTTCACCGGCTTCGCGCAGAAGTTCGGCCCGGTGCTCTCCTTTGTACGCATCGCCTCGAAACCGGCCGCGATCAACCAGGTTCGCATCGACCGTGGCGCGGCGGATGCGCTGATCGGATGCGATATCGTCGTCTCCTCGTCGCCCAAGGCGTCGGCAACCTACCGGCCCGAAATGCGGGCTGCGGTGAACCTCGCCAAGATGCCGACAGGTGACATCGTGAGGAAGCGCGACGCGGACCTCGCGGTCGACCGTCGCGTAGCCGCGATCACGGATGTCGTCGGGGCGGGGCGCCTGTCGGCAGTCGATGCAAACCAGCTTGCCGAAACGCTGATGGGCGATGCGGTTTTTGCAAACGTCATGATGCTCGGTTTCGCCTGGCAGAAGGGGCTCGTGCCGGTCGGGGCCGCGGCGCTCGCACAGGCGATCGAGCTGAATGGCGTCGCCGTCGAGGCCAACCATCGCGCGTTTCTGATCGGTCGCGTTGCCGCGACCCGGCCGGAACGGCTTGTCGATCTCTTGCGCCCGGCCAGCCCGAAAACCGAAACGCTCGATGAGATGATCGGCCGCCGCGCCGATTTCCTCACGCAGTATCAGGATGCAGCCTATGCGGCCCGGTACACTACGGTTGTCGCGAGGGTACGCAAAGCAGAGGGTCCGCTGGGGTCGGATCGGCTGACCACGGCTGTGGCGCGTTCGTTGTTCAAGCTGATGGCCTACAAGGACGAATACGAAGTTGCGCGACTGCACACGCAGACGGGTTTCGCCGACAGGCTGAGGGAGCAATTCGACGGCGATTTCCGCGTCGTGCATCACTTGGCGCCGCCATTCCTGGCTTCTGGACAGGATGCACGCGGCCGGCCGCTGAAGCGGGAATTCGGGCCTTGGATCAGGCTGCCCTTTGCCGCGCTGGCGCGGATGAAGCGGCTTCGGGGCACGCCCTTCGACCCGTTCGGCTCTACAGGCGAGCGCCGCATGGAGCGCGAGCTGATCGGCTGGTACGAGGGAGCGGTGGAGCGCTGCCTGTCACATCTTTCGCCGGAAACCCACTGTGCGCTGAGTTCGGTGATGGAGCTGCCGATGCAGATTCGCGGCTACGGTCCGGTCAAGGAAGAGGCTGCCCACCGCATCCGGGCCGAGGTCGACACTGCCCTGGCGGGATAAGTCACGAGCCACAACGATTATTCTGAAAGAAATTGAACCCGGCTGTCGGTCGGTAGCATAGTCGCGCGTCCTTTGAACCGAACGATGAGGAAGCGTCATGCTTTATGCCCTTCTCTGCTACAACAACGAGGCAGCCGTCTGCGGCCTTTCCAAGGAAGACGACGAGGCCATGATGAGCCGCGTCCGCGCAGCCGAGGAGAAGATCGTCGCCAAGAGCAAATTTGGTCCGCGGTTGAGGCTGATGCCCACCACCGCCGCCACCTTCGTCAAGGCAGGGCAGGATCCGTTGGTCGTCGACGGTCCCTTCGCCGAGACCAAGGAGCAGTTGCTGGGCTTCTGGATCGTCGATTGCGCCTCGCTCGACGAGGCGATCGAGGCCGGGAAGCATCTGGCGCGCGGACGCGAATTCGGTGGTGTCGAGGTGCGGCCCATCTCGGCCTACATTCCCCCTGCGGAGGCAACGTGAACGACCTTTCCTGGATAGATCAGGCCCTTTCGGCGGCTCGGCCGCAGGTTGTGGGCGCGCTGATGCGCTATTTCCGCGACCTCGACACGGCCGAGGAAGCCTTTCAGGAGGCCTGCCTGCGCGCGCTGAAGAACTGGCCGCAGAAGGGGCCGCCGCGCGACCCGGCGGCATGGTTGATCTTCGTCGGGCGCAATGCCGGCGTCGACGACATCAGGAAGCGCAGCCGCCAGCAGGCGTTGCCTGACGAAGAAACGCTGTCCGACCTGGAAGATACCGAGCCGTCAATGGCGGAACGTCTCGACAATGCGGATTATCGCGACGACGTGCTGCGACTCCTGTTCATCTGCTGTCATCCGGACCTGCCCGCCACGCAACAGATCGCCATGGCGCTGCGGATCGTATC
>JAEWFU010000001.1 GCA_023388675.1 Pseudomonadota bacterium
GAGCATGCGCGCGAGATCTATCTCCAGGCCGGACGAAGCCATGCGATGCCGCCCGGCAATGTGTCGGGCATGACCGAGCAGGAGCGGGCGCTGCTTACGGCCTGGTTCGAGGAGGTGCGGCGGTGACGGCACGGCTGCTTCGCGGGCGCGTGCTCTCCTTCCGCTCCAAGCCGGAGAGCATCGACGACCGTGCCTCGCACGTCTTCGAGGAAGATGGCGGCATTCTCATCCGCGACGGCAGGATCGCGGCGGTCGGCGATTTCTCGCTCATCTCGGCCGAGGCGCGGGATGCCGAAATCATCGACCACCGGCCGCATCTTCTGATGCCGGGTTTCATCGACGCGCACGCACATGTTCCGCAGATGCAGATCATCGGCAGCTATGGCGCCGAACTGCTCGACTGGTTGAACACCTATACGTTTCCGGAAGAGACGAAGTTCTCCGACACGCAGCACGGGCGGCGCATCGCGCGCCTGTTCCTCGACGAGATGGTGCGGCACGGCACGACGACGGTGGCGGCCTACTGCTCCGTGCACAAGGAAAGCGCGGAGGCATTCTTCGCCGAGGCGCTGTCGCGCGACATGATGGCGATCGCCGGCAAGGTGATGATGGACCGCAACGCGCCCGACGGGCTGCGCGACACGCCGCAGACCGGATATGACGATACGAAGGCGCTGATCAAGGAATGGCACGGCAAGGGGCGTCTGCGCTATGCGATCACGCCGCGCTTCGCCATCACTTCCTCGCCGGAGCAGATGGAGATGGCTGGCGCGCTCGCGCGCGAACATCCGGACCTGCATATCCAGACGCATCTTTCGGAGAACCATGCCGAGATCACCTTCACGCAGGAGCTGTATCCCGCAGCGAAGGACTATACGGACATCTATGCGCAGTACGGGCTGCTCGGGCCGAAGACACTTCTCGGCCACTGCATCCATCTTTCCGAGCGTGAGGCAGACCTGTTGTCAGATACGGGGTCGGTGGCCGTGTTCTGCCCGACCTCCAACCTCTTCCTCGGCTCGGGCCTTTTCGACTGGCAGCGTTATTCGAAACGGGCCAAGCCGTTGCGGATCGCCGCGGCCACGGATGTCGGCGGCGGCACGAACTACTCCATGTTGCGCACCATGGACGAGGGTTACAAGGTGATCGCCCTGCAGGGTGAAAAGATGAATCCGCTCGCCGCCTTCTGGCAGATCACGCTCGGCAACGCCAAGGCGCTGTCGATCGAGGATTGTGTGGGCACACTGGACCCTGGCACAGACGCCGATGTCGTCGTGCTCGACGCTCGGGCAACGCCGGGTATGGCCTTGCGCATGGAAACGGTGGAAACGCTGGCGGAAGAACTGTTCCTGTTGCAGACATTGGGCGACGATCGCGCGATACGCGAGGTGTATATAGCGGGCAGGGCAGCGAAGGGCGGTTGAGGTTCACACGCGGTATGTCTTTATTCTACGTCGCCGGCATCAAAGCATGCCGATAGAGAGCCCCCGCGCCCTGTTCACGTCGCTCTTCGTGGCTGCTGTGGCGGCCGCCGATCCCGAACGTGTTATTCGCGACTTTCTTCCTCAAAAGCCTAAGGGGCGCACCATCGTGATCGGCGCGGGAAAAGCTTCGGCGCAGATGGCCGCGGCGTTCGAGAAGGCCTGGGATGCGCCGCTTGAGGGGCTGGTCGTCACACGGTACGGCTACGCCGCACCCTGCGAGCGGATCGAGGTGATCGAGGCCGCGCATCCGGTGCCGGACGAGGCCGGCCTCGTGGCTTCACGGCGGCTGCTTGAGTCAGTCGCTGGACTGACTTCTGACGATCTGGTTATCGCATTGATCTCGGGCGGCGGCTCGGCGCTGCTGCCTTCCCCTCCGGAAGGCATGAGCCTCGCCGACGAGATCGCGGTCAACGAGGCGCTGCTTGCGTCCGGCGCGCCGATCTCGGCGATGAACACACTGCGCAAGCACCTGTCGACCATCAAGGGCGGACGTCTGGCGCGCGCCGCCCATCCGGCAAAGGTCGTGTCGCTGATAGTGTCGGACATTCCCGGCGATAATCCGGCCTTTGTCGCCTCCGGCCCGACAGTGCCGGATCGCGCCGGGCGCGAGGATGCGTTCGCGATCGTGCGCGACTATCGCCTCAAACTTCCCGACGCGGCGCTGCGGCATCTGCAATCTGAGGCGGCCGAAGCGCCACTGCCCGACGATCCGGCGTTTGCCGCGAACGAAGTGCATCTGATCGCCTCGGCGGCGCGTTCGCTGGAGGCGGCCGCAGAGGAGGCCAGGCGTCGCGGCATCGAGGCGGTCATCCTCTCCGACTCGATCGAAGGCGAGGCGCGCGACGTTGCCGGCATGCACGCCGCGATCGCACGCGAGATCGCAGCGCGCGACCGACCATTCCGCAAACCGGCGTTACTTCTGTCTGGCGGCGAGACGACGGTGACCATCAGAAGCAAGGGCGGCAAGGGGGGACGCAACTCCGAATTCCTGCTCGCTTTCGCGCTTGCCGTCGAGGGCGTTGACGGCATCCATGCCTTTGCCGCCGACACCGATGGCATCGACGGGTCGGAGGACAATGCCGGAGCCTTCGCCGATTTCACCAGCGCCGCCCGGATGCGGGCGGCGGGTGTCGATCCCAAGGCCGCGCTTGGCAGTAACGATGCATGGACGGCGTTCCATGCTGTCGGCGACCTGTTCGTGCCCGGACCGACCGGCACCAACGTCAACGATCTGCGGGCGATCGTGATCGTCTGAGAGCGGGTATCGATTGTGGATCGTAGCGGCCTTTTCCCACGCTTCGCCAACCGGTGATCAGCCCGTCAATTCCTTCACATGCCGCATGTCGGCGAGAAATCTCTTGCGCTCGGCCTGCGCTTCCGCCGCCTCGCGGATGCGCAGGATGTAGGACGGGTGGATGGTGAGAAAGACGCGCAGACCGTCGTCTCGCGTGATGATCGTGCCGCGCATCTTCGTGACGGGCACGGCCTTGCCAAGAAGCGATTGAGCCGCTGTCGCGCCCATGGCGACAGCGAGGTCGGGCTCGATGAATCCCAGTTCGTGATCGAGCCACCAGCGGCAGGCCTTCACCTCGCCGGCATTGGGTTTCTGGTGGATCCGGCGCTTGCCGCGCGGCTCGAACTTGAAATGCTTGACGGCGTTGGTGACGTAGAGCTTCTGTCTTTCAATGCCGGCCTCCTCGATCACCTCGTCGAACACTTTGCCGGCCGGGCCCACGAAGGGCTTGCCCGCAATGTCCTCCTGGTCACCGGGCTGCTCGCCGACGAAGACGATGCGGGCGTTCTCCGGCCCTTCGCCGAATACCGTCTGGGTGGCATCCTGCCAGAGCGGACATCGCCGGCATCCTTCCGCCTGCCGGCGCAGGTCGGCAAGCGACTTCGCAGCGTCTGGCGTGGCTTCGGGCGGCGCGCTCCACAGGCGCTCCTGAATCTTTGCATGATGCGGAGCCGGCATTGTCGGCATCCTTTCCAGCATGTCGCGGGCCGCACTTTCGGCGCCCTTGATCAAGTCCGGAATGAGCGAGGCCTCCGGAAGGTTCCGCCAGTATTTCTTCGGCATCTCGGCCTGCATCGCCTTCACCTTCAGGCGGGCAGGGTTGAAGATGTTGGCGAAGTAGGTTTTCCAGAGCACGTCGGATGCGTCTTCCTTTGGCGCATCGGCTTTCGTGGCGCCTGCGCCGAACGACAGGCGCTCGCCGTTCCACTCGACCGAGCTGTGCGGTGTCAGGATGGTCCAATGCATTCCGGCAAAGCGTCGCACGAAGAACGGCGCGTTACGCTCGACTATGTAGTGCTCGGGCTCGAACCACGCGACGAACCGTTCGTCGTCGCCATCGCTCACGCGGACGAAGCGAACGAAAGCGCGCATCTTGTGGATGTCGCGGCGCACTGATTTTTCCAGATCGCGCAGCGCCATGACGTCAGGGTCGGATGCGATCTTCATGAGATGCGGGGTCGTTCGCATTGCCAAAAGCAGGCGATAGAGCAGCGCAAAGCGGCGGGGGTCGGAATGGCAGATGACGGCCTGTGCCTTGTCGATGAATTCACGAGGGACATTCATCGCCGCACCCTCCGGCGCGGCGGGCACGGGCGTCGGCGTGGCGAAAAGGTCACCG
>JAEWFU010000053.1 GCA_023388675.1 Pseudomonadota bacterium
CGCGGCGAGGACGTCGAGCAGACGCTGCGTCCGCAGTCGCTCGACGAATTCGTCGGCCAGGCGGCGGCCCGCGCCAACCTGAAAGTCTTCATCGAAGCCGCCAAGAATCGCGGCGAGGCGCTTGATCACGTGCTGTTCGTCGGCCCGCCGGGCCTCGGCAAGACCACGCTGGCGCAGATCATGGCTCGCGAACTGGGCGTCAACTTCCGCTCGACCTCCGGCCCGGTCATCGCGAAGGCGGGCGATCTCGCGGCGCTGCTGACCAATCTGGAGGACCGCGACGTCCTGTTCATCGACGAGATCCACCGCCTCAACCCGGCGGTGGAGGAAATCCTCTATCCCGCGATGGAGGACTTCCAGCTCGATCTCATCATCGGCGAGGGGCCGGCGGCGCGTTCGGTGAAGATCGATCTCGCACGCTTCACGCTGGTGGCGGCCACCACCCGCCTGGGGCTCATCACCAATCCGCTGCGCGACCGGTTCGGCATTCCGGTCAGGCTCGACTTCTACACCGTCGATGAACTGGAACTCATCGTGCGGCGTGGGGCTCGCATCCTGTCCTTGGCGATGAACGACGATGGCGCGACCGAGATCGCGCGGCGCGCGCGTGGCACCCCGCGTATCGCCGGCCGGCTGCTGCGGCGCGTGCGGGATTTCGCATCCGTCGCCGGCGCGGAGATCGTCGACCGCAAGGTGGCCGACACAGCGCTGTCGCGGCTCGAGGTTGACGCGCTCGGCCTCGACAATCTCGACCGCCGCTATCTCGGCATGATCGCCCGCAATTTTGGCGGCGGGCCGGTCGGCATCGAAACGATCGCGGCCGGCCTTTCCGAGCCGCGCGACGCGATCGAGGACATCATCGAGCCCTACTTGATCCAGCAGGGGTTCATCCAGCGCACACCGCGCGGCCGCGTGCTGACCGCCAATGCCTGGCGCCATCTCGGCCTCGACGCGCCCGCCAACCTCGCCCAGCAGCAGATCAAACTGTTCCAGGAAGAATGAGCGCCAACGAAACGATACCCGCCGGGCTCTCCGGCGAACTGACCGACTACGGGCATCGCCTCGTCGCGCGGGTCTATTACGCCGACACCGATTTCTCCGGCGTCGTCTATCATGCCCGCTATCTGGAATTCTTCGAGCGCGGCCGTTCGGATTTCCTGCGTCTTGCCGGCGTGCATCACACCGAACTTGCCGACGGCAAGCATGGCGAGAAACTCGTCTGGGTGGTCAGGCGGATGGAAATCGATTTCCGCGCCCCTGCCCGCATCGACGATATCCTGACCGTCGAGACCCGCACCGAAAAGGTATCCGGCGCGCGCATCTTCATGGCGCAGCAACTCAGGCGCGGTGACGAGTTGCTGGTCGAGGCAAAGGTCGAGGCCGCGATCATCTCCGAAAGCGGCCGGCCGCGCAGGTTCCCCAGGGAATGGATCGCCGCGTTCATGCCGCGCGGCTGAGATGGGAAGGTGCCATGACAGCCATCCAGCGCAGCGGAGATTGCGGCAACTCTCCGAAGAACGCTTTTATTCAGGAGATTGCGATCGCGCTCGAGTCTGGCGTCTGTCCTGAAAACGCCTTCGCGGACAACATCCAATGGTTTCGCGGTGCAGCGCCAACATTGGATGGACGAGCATCCGTGATCGCGGCGATTGGTTCTGTCGCGGCTCCTGCGTCAATCACTATCGAGCATGCAATTTCGCACGGCAAGGTAGGCGCGGCCAACGGAGAGGTCCGTCTTGCCGACGGACGTGTCCGGCATTTCAGCCATTTTTTCGAGTTCACCTCGGCAAAGGCCAATCTGGTCTCACTCATCAAGTCCTACCTGGCCTGACACGACCGACGAGCCGAGAGCCACTAACGCATCCTTAACCTTAACGGTCCATCAAGATCGTGGTGAACATCGCGTGAATCCGGCACGCCTTCGTTTCACCAAATTTGGCCCGGAAAAGGCCGAAACCGCGCATTGAGGGCGAGTTCGGACTGACGACGGACCGAAGTCGATAGGGAATGATGCGCACGGGCAACCGCTGGCGAATGCCCGACACTCTTTAGGGACTAAGGATTCATGGAACAAATGGCTCTTGCCGCGCCCGGCGGCGACCACTCCATATGGGCCCTGTTCATGCAGGCCGGCTGGGTTGTCAAGCTGGTGATGATCGGCCTTCTCGCAGCCTCGGTCTGGACCTGGGCGATCATTGTCGACAAGCTGCTCGCCTATGGCCGCATGCGCGCCTCGCTGAGCCGTTTCGAGGAAGTTTTCTGGTCCGGACAGTCGCTGGAAGACCTCTACCGTTCGCTTTCGGAGCGCAAGACGACCGGCATGGGCTCGATCTTCGTCGCCGCAATGCGTGAATGGAAGAAGAGCTTCGAAAAAGGCGTCAAGTCGCCGCTCAGCCTGCAGACCCGCATCGACAAGGCGATGGACCTCGCACTGACGCGCGAGATGGAGCGGCTTGAGGGGCGACTCGGCTTTCTCGCCTCAGTGGGCTCGGCCGCACCCTTCATCGGACTGTTCGGCACCGTTGTGGGCATCATGACCTCCTTCCAGGCCATCGCCGGCTCCGGCGCCACCAATCTCGCCGTCGTCGCACCCGGCATCGCCGAAGCTCTTCTGGCTACGGCCCTTGGCCTGCTGGCGGCTATTCCCGCGACCATCGCCTACAACAAACTGTCGTCCGACGCAGGCAAGATCGGGCTGCGGATGGAAGGCTTCGCCGACGAGTTCTCGGCCATACTGTCGCGGCAAATCGATGAAAAGGTCGTCACGCGGGCGGCGGCTTAGGAGCGGGTTCCATGGGAATGTCAATCGGCCAGACCGGTGGACGCGGTGGGCGCGGCCACAGACGACGCGGCAGGCACCACGCGCTGGTATCGGAAATCAACGTCACGCCCTTCGTGGACGTGATGCTGGTGCTGCTCATCATCTTCATGGTCGCAGCACCCCTGCTCACTGTCGGCGTGCCCATCGAACTGCCCGAAACGCAGGCCCGCGCTCTCAATGCAGAAACGCAGCCCATCACGGTCTCGGTCAATCGGGAAGGTCAGATATTCCTTCAGGAGACCGAGATCGCCATCGACGAGATCGTGCCCAAGCTGCAGGCCATTTCGCAGACGGGTTACGAGGAACGCATATTCGTGCGCGGCGACCGCGATGCCGACTATGGCACCGTCATGCGTGTCATGGCGCGCATCTCATCGGCGGGTTACCGCAACCTGGGCCTCGTGACGCTGCAGGAACAGGATAGCTGAAAGGCATGAAGGCCGGGCTGACGACATCGTTGGTGCTGCATACGGTCGTGCTGGGCTTCGGGCTCTTCACGCTGTCGTCGCCGCGTCCGATGGAAGTTGCCGACGTCGAGTCCTTCCCGGTCGACATCGTTCCCATGGCCGAGTTCGCGCAAAGCGTACAGGGCGAACGCGAGGCGCCTGCGGCCGAACGGCCCGCGCCGACGCCAACCACCCGTACCGATGTGGTCGAGGATGCGCAGCGCGTGGGCGACAACACCGTCGACACAACCGCTCCGCCGACACCCGACCCTCGGCCGCGCCCGGTCGAGACGGCCGAGGCACCTCCTCCCGCACCAACCCCGCCGACGCCCGCGCCGGAGCCGGCACCCGAACCCGAACCGCAGGCCGAACCGGAGCGCCCGGAGCCGGTGCCCACCACCGAGGTCGCGCCCGAACCGCGCCCGCAGCAGGAAGTGGCGCCTGACCCGGTACCGGAAACCGAGGTGGCCGAGGCCCCCGAGGCCGAAAGCGTGAGCCTGCCCACGAGCGCGCCCGCCCCGCAATCGCGACCGCAGCCGCCGCAGGCGCAGACCGCGCGCACCCCGGAGCGCCGCGAACCCGAGCGCCAGAGGGAGCAGCGCCAGCAGCCAGCAGCCAGCGAGCGCGACTCCGAAAACCTCGAGGATCAGGTCGCCGCTCTTCTCAATCGCGACCGCGCATCCGGCGGCGGCGCGCAGCGCTCGAATGAACAGGCAGCGCTTGGCGGCCGTGAAACCACCGGCGCACAGCTCACCCAGACCGAGCGCGATGCGATCATCGCACAACTGCGCAGTTGCTGGAACGTGCCGGTCGGAGCGGAAGGCTCGTCCGACCTGCAGACCACGGTCCGGTTCCGTCTCGACCCGTCGGGCACTCTCGAGGGAAGTCCCGTCATCGAAAAGGCGAGCGGCAACCGGCAGTTCGACGAAAGCACCACCCGGGCCATCCGCATCTGCAGCCAGCGCGGCTTCCAGCTTCCCAGTGACAAATACAACACCTGGTCGGAAGTCGTGGTGAACTTCGACCCGCGTGACATGTTCTGACCCGAATGGAACGCCATCACACCGGCATGAGCCCTATCGGACCCATGAGGCCAAGCGAATGATGAAATCCCTGACAACCTTCTTCAAGATCGGAATGCTGGCAGCCGGCCTGGCGCTTGCCGCTTCGCAGCCCGCGCGCGCCGTACTCGAGATCGACATCACGCAAGGCGTGGTCGAACCCCTGCCGATCGCCATCACCGATTTCGTGTCGTCGGATGCCATCGGGCAGGAGATCTCGGCCGTCATCACTGCCGATTTGAAGCGCTCCGGCCTGTTCGCTCCCATCGACAAGGCCGCCTTCATCGAAAATGTGTCCAACCCGGATGCCGCGCCTCGCTTCGACGACTGGAAGGTCATCAATGCACAGGCGATCGTCACCGGACGCGTGACCAAGGAAGCCGACGGCAGACTGCGCGCGGAATTCCGCCTGTGGGACACGTTTGCCGGACAGCAGCTCGTTGGCGAGCAGTTCTTCGCCAATCCGACGAACTGGCGGCGTGTGGCCCACATCATCGCCGATGCGATCTATGAGCGCCTGACCGGCGAGAAAGGCTATTTCGACACGCGTGTCGTCTACGTCGAGGAAACCGGTCCCAAGAACCAGCGCGTCAAGCGCCTGGCGATCATGGATCAGGACGGCGCCAATCAGCGTGCCCTCTCCGACGGCAGGTCGATCGTCCTGACACCGCGTTTCTCGCCGAACCGGCAGGAAATAACCTACATGTCCTACGAGAGCGGTCAGCCGCAGGTCTATCTGCTGCAGATCGAGACGGGACAGCGCGAGCTCGTCGGCAACTTCCCCGGCATGACCTTCGCGCCGCGCTTCTCACCGGATGGGCAGAAGGTGATCATGAGCCTGCTGCGCGACGACGGCAATTCGAACATCTACACGATGGATCTGCGCAGCCGCACCACCACGCGCCTGACCAGCTCCAACTCGATCGACACCTCGCCATCCTATTCGCCGGACGGCAACCGGGTCGTCTTTACCTCCGATCGCGGCGGCCGCCCACACATCTACGTGATGGGTGCGGATGGCTCGAACCCGCAGCGTATCTCCTTCGGCGACGGGACCTACTCGACGCCGGTGTGGTCGCCGCGCGGCGACCTTGTCGCCTTCACCAAGCAGACGGGCGGTGAGTTCCAGATCGGCGTCATGCGTATCGACGGCTCCGGCGAACGCATTCTGTCTTCGGGATTTCTTCAGGAAGGGCCGACCTGGGCGCCCAACGGCCGTGTCCTCATGTTCTTCCGTGAAGCCGCGGGAGGCGGTGGGCCGCGCCTGTTCTCGATCGACCTGACCGGACGAAACGAGCAGTCGATCCCAACCCCGAACTTCGCCTCCGACCCCGCCTGGTCGCCGCTGCTTGACTAGGAGACAAGATGGAACGGAAGGCGGTTTCTGGCCGCCCTCCCGTCAAAACGCCGCGTTTCCGCCGCATTTCGGCCTAGTGTGCGCGCCAAAGCTGACGAGTTGACAGCCTGAATCGACGTGTCCCGGACGGGCTATTAGGACATCGTTAACCCTGTTTGTTGAGCGCAAGTTAACCGCGACATGGTTACTGGACGTTCACCACATTCGATAAATTGCGAAGGAGAGGCGGCATGCGCCGTATCGCAGCCATCACACGTAATCCTGCCGCCGTTGTGCTGATCGCCATGTTGGCTATCGCCGGCTGCGCCAACAAGCAGACGCCGAACAATCCCGGCGATCTGGGTCTCGGAGGCGGCTCCGCGACCCCAGGATCGAGCCAGGACTTCACGGTCAACATCGGAGACCGTATCTTCTTCGATACCGACTCTTCGCTGATCCGCGCAGACGCCCAGCAGACCCTGAGCCGCCAGGCCCAGTGGCTGAACCAGTACGGCACCTACGCGATCACCGTCGAAGGCCATGCCGACGAACGCGGAACCCGCGAATACAACCTTGCCCTGGGCGCACGCCGCGCGGCCGCTGCCCGCGACTTCCTCGTCGCACGCGGCGTCGCGGCAAACCGTATCCGCACTATCTCCTATGGCAAGGAACGCCCGGTGGCCGTTTGCGACAACATTTCCTGCTGGTCGCAGAACCGCCGCGCCGTCACGGTGCTGAACGGCGCCGGAAGCTGAGCGGACTGATATGCTTCGAAAATGCGGGAGGCGGCCTTCAGGGCCGCCTCTTTTGCGTTACCCGAAACAAAATTTGGCCGAACTCGGCGGTCCTGATAAAAGGGCCAAGATCGACCATTAGACCCAGCGAAAGAGCCAAAGGTGAAGAGACCCGACATGTTCCTGAGAACCTTCCTCGGTGGCATCGTGGCGCTACCGATCATGCTGTCGGGGGCCGCACATGCGCGCGACGCCGCAGCAAGCGCCCCGGCGTCGACTGCAGCGCCCGCGATCGCCTTTTCGATGCCGTCGCTGCGCCTGCCCGGTGCAATACAGCCTGCCCCCCGCGCCGCGCCGGTGCAATATGCCCAGGCGACGGACCCGCGCGTGGCGCAGCTTGAAGAGCAGGTGCGCCAGCTGACCGGCACACTGGAGGAATTGAATTTCCAGATCCTGCAGATGCAGGACCAACTGCGCCGGATGCAGGAAGACAACGAAATTCGTTTCCAGGAACTGGAACAGAAGCGTTCGGACGCCGGCGGCGCAGCCCCCACGCAAGACCGCGCCGCGGTCGGTTCCGGTGACGGCGGGTCCGGCGGCAGCGGCGACGACGACTATTACGCCGCCTCTCCGCGCGTTGAGGATGGCAGCACGGTGACGGGCGCGCCGCCACGCACCTTCGGCACGATCACATTCGACGAAAACGGCAATGCCAGCGGTGCCGGCCTGCCGGAGCAGACCGACGAGGATACCACCGTTGCCGCACTGCCGAGCGGCAGCGGCGGCGATGACGAACTTTACCGCAATTCCTACGAATTCATCCTGTCGGGTGACTACGGCACGGCCGAAACCGGCTTCCGCGATCTGCTCGCGCAGTATCCCGACAGTGAACACGCCGCCGACGCGCATTTCTGGCTGGGCGAAGCGCTTCTCGCGCAGCAGAAGCCGCGGGAGGCAGCCGAAATCTTCCTTGCCGCCAGCCGCGACTATCCGCAGGCGCGCAAGGCTCCCGACACCCTTTTCAAGCTCGGCGTTTCACTGGCAGCGCTGAACCAGCGCGATGTCGCCTGCGCGACGTTCACCGAAGTACTGCAGCGCTATCCCAATACGACCGATGCGTTGCGCGAGCGCATAAAGCAGGAACAGGCTCTGGCCTCCTGCTGACGAGCGGCCGATGGCCCTCGACCTCGATCGCATGTTTGGCGGTCTCGACCTTTCGCGACGGCAAAGCCTGACCATAGCCGTTTCCGGCGGCAGCGATTCCCTCGCCCTCCTTCTTCTTCTCAAGAATTTCCTCGGCCGGGGAGCACCGGGGGTCCGTGTTCTTGCGGTCACGGTCGATCATGCCATGCGCACGGAAGCCGCCGACGAGGCACGCGCCGTGGCGGAGTTGTGCCGGCAAATCGGCGTCGAGCACAGGACGATGGTCTGGACGGGTGACAAACCCCGGACAGGTTTGATCGCCGCGGCCCGCGAGGCGCGCTACCGGCTGCTGGCGGAGGCTGCCGATGACTTTGGCGCGGACACGATCTTCATCGCCCATACGATGGACGACCAGGCCGAGACCGTCGCCATGCGTGCACGGCGCGGCGAAGGCATCGGCCTTGCCGGCATGGCGCGCGCCACGCTTTATGACGAGCGCATCTGGCTTATCAGGCCGTTGCTGCAGGTCCGTCGGGAGGCCCTGCGAGACCATCTGGCCGCCACAGGCATCCGTTGGATCGACGACCCTACTAATGAAAACCGGCGCTATGAGCGTGTAAGGGTCCGCGCCGCGCTCGAAGACGGCGACGTCCGGGCCCTCGCCGACCAGGCTGCGGCGGCAGGAAAAGAGCGGGCGGAACTTGGGCGGCAGGCCGCAACGCTTATCGCTCGCTTTGCGACCATGCCGGCACGCGGGCTGTTCCGCGTCGACCCGGAGATGTTGGACGGCAGCGACGCGGCCACCCACGCGCTGCGCATCGTTTTGGCCGTTGCCGGAGGAACGCCTCGGCTGCCCGATCACGATCGCGCTACCGCGCTCGCCCGCCGTCTCTCTGTCCAGCCCCTGCGCGTCGCATTGTCGCGCGCGCTGGTAGACGCACGAAAGTCGGGCGTCTGGATACGGCGCGAGAACCGGAACCTGCCTGTGACGCAACTATCGGCATCGCCAATTCTATGGGACGGGCGCTGGCATATATCCGCAGCGGGCGAGACCTCCAAACTGCGGGTAGCGGCTTGCGGCCACACACGGCCGACCAGCGGCTTTGGCCCCGCCGACATACCTGAAAGCCTTGTTCGCGCGGCACTTTCCGCCGAACCGTGCATATTCCGGGATCAGGAAATGATCGGGGCGGCCGAGGGCGAAAGAACCGGGGAAATCGGTATTGCATCATGGCCGATTGCGGCTCCGTTCGCGCACTTCCTTCCCGAGTTCGATATGGCCGTAGGCCAGGCCCTGCGCT
>JAEWFU010000079.1 GCA_023388675.1 Pseudomonadota bacterium
TCCCATCCCCGGCGTCGGCTTCTCCGTCTGGCTCGACCGCATCGCGGCACTGCGGGGGGAGACGGCATGAGTATTCAGCGCATGGGCTCTTGCGCCCCTACCCCCACCCCTTACCCCTCCCCACAAGGGGGAGGGGGTGGCCAGCGCCTCAGAATCCCCCTCCCCCTTGTGGGGAGGGGTAAGGGGTGGGGGTGTGCGATCTACAGACCTACAAAGTCGACGCCACAGAAAGGGGCCGCGGCATGACCATCACGCTCGCGCTTCCTTCCAAAGGCCGCCTCAAGGACGAGGCGATGGCCGCCCTGACACGCGCCGGGCTGGTGGTCGTCCAGCCGGATGACGAGCGCCGCTATCGCGCGCGGGTCGAAGGCCGCGACGACATCGAGGTCGCTTTCCTCTCCGCGTCCGAAATCGCCCGCGAGCTTGGTGCCGGCACGGTCGATCTCGGCGTGACCGGCGAAGACCTCGTGCGGGAGACGATACCGGAGTGGGAAAAGCGGGTGGCGATCGGCGCACGGCTCGGCTTCGGTCGCGCCGACGTGGTCGTCGCCGTGCCGGACGCCTGGCTCGACGTAGACACCATGGCGGACCTCGACGACGTCGCCGCCGATTTCCGACAGCGCCATGGCCGTCGCCTGCGCATCGCCACGAAATACTGGCGGCTGACCCAGCAGTTCTTTTCGAGCCAGCACGGCATTCAGGTCTATCGCATCGTCGAGAGCCTTGGCGCGACCGAGGGGGCGCCTGCTGCCGGTTCGGCGGATGTCATCGTCGACATCACGACGACCGGCTCGACGCTACGCGCCAACCATCTGAAGATACTGGAAGACGGCGTCATCCTGCGCTCGGAAGCGTGTCTGGCGCAATCGCTCAAGGAGCGGGGCAGCGCGGAGGCCTCGACCCTCGATGGCGTGCTGAAGGCGGTGAATGGTCTGTAGGTAGGTGCGTCCTTCGAGGCTCGCGGAGCCTGTCCTCAGGCTTGCCAAAGGCAAGACCCGGGGGCTCGCACCTCAGGATGGGGACGGTTAGCAAAAATTCGTGGAAGCTCGCGGGCTCGAGGATTGTTCCATTGGCCGGTATCGAGTCCACTTTGAGCGGATTCGATCAGCCCACCTCCCTCATCCTGAGGTGCGAGCCCGCAAGACCGCTTGCAAATTCGCTATGTCCTTTTGAGGGCGAGCCTCGAAGGACGCACAATACACAAAAAGGCCCGGATCGCTCCGGGCCTCTTCGTATCCGCCTTGGGAGGGCTTCGGGATCAGCGGCGGCCGGAAACCGACAGCGCGCCGGGGCCCGCGACCGACAGGGCAAGGAAGCCGCCGGCGATCGCAAAATTCTTGAAGAAGTTGTTGAACTCGTTCATGTCGGCCCAGTTGGTGTGGCCGAGCAGTGCCGAGCCGATCGAGAAGGCGGCAAGAGCATAAGCCGCATAGCGCGTCTGGAAGCCGACGAGCACGGCCAGACCGCCAAGCACCTTCACGGCGATCACAATCCACGTGACGAGCATGGGTGCGGGCAAGCCTATCGCGCCCATGAAACCGGCGAAGCCGCCGGGAGCGAAGATCAGCGGGATGCCGGAAGCGAGAAACAGCGCGACGAGAAAGATGCGCGCGACGAGAAGCGTAAGATCGTTGGACATTGGAATTCCTCTCCGAGGTTTGGTTGCCCTCAGATAAACATTTGCTGCATCGCAGCAAGCCGGAAGGTTGCGAACTCAGTGTTCGTGATTATCGAACAACATCACGAATCTCGTTCACGATGATCTATCTCATCACCCCGGCTGCGTCATCGCCTCGGGCCGTACGATGGAATCGTACTCCTGCTCGGTCACCAAGCCGGTGGCCAGCGCTTCCTCGCGAAGTGTCGTTCCGTTCTTGTGCGCGGTCTTGGCGATCTTGGCCGCATTGTCGTAACCGATCTTCGGCGCCAGCGCGGTCACCAGCATCAGCGACCGCTCCACGCAGGCCTTGATGTTTTCGACACGCGGCTCGATCCCGACCACGCAATTGTCGGTGAAGGAGACCGCCGCATCCGCCATCAACCGCACCGACTGCAGGAAGTTATAGGCCATTACCGGATTGAACACGTTCAGTTCGAAATGGCCCTGCGAGCCGGCGAAGGTGAGCGCGGCATGGTTGCCGAAAACCTGCACGCAGACCTGCGTCAGCGCCTCGCACTGGGTCGGGTTGACCTTGCCTGGCATGATCGACGAGCCGGGTTCGTTTTCCGGCAGGGCCAGTTCGCCGAGACCCGAGCGCGGGCCGGAGCCGAGGAAGCGGATGTCGTTGGCGATCTTGAACAGCGAGGCGGCGACCGTGTTGATCGCGCCGTGGGAGAACACCATCGCGTCGTGGGCTGCCAGCGCCTCGAATTTGTTCGGTGCGCTGGTGAAGGCCAGCCCGGTGATCGCGGCGATGCGCGCGGCGACCTTTTCCGCAAAGCCGACCGGTGCGTTGAGGCCGGTACCGACGGCCGTGCCGCCCTGCGCGAGCTGCATCAGGCCCGGCAGCGTCTGTTCGATGCGGACAATGCCGTTTTCGACCTGCTGGGCGTAGCCGGAAAACTCCTGTCCCAGCGTCAGCGGCGTCGCATCCTGCGTGTGGGTGCGGCCGATCTTGATGATGTCGTCCCACGCCTTCGCCTTTTCGTCCAGCGCGCCGTGCAGCTTCTTCAGCGCCGGCAGCAATCGATGAACGATCTCCTCCGCGCAAGCGATGTGCATCGCCGTCGGGTAGGTGTCGTTGGACGACTGGCTCATATTGACGTGGTCGTTGGGGTGGACAGGCTTCTTGGAGCCCATCTCTCCGCCGAGCATCTCGATGGCGCGGTTGGAGATCACCTCGTTGGCATTCATGTTGGACTGGGTGCCCGAGCCCGTCTGCCAGACCACGAGCGGAAAGTGATCGTCCAGCTTGCCGTCGATCACCTCCCGCGCGGCATCGACGACCGCCTTGCCCACCTTCGCGTCGAGGCGGCCGAGGTCCATGTTGGCCTCGGCGGCAGCCTGCTTGACGATGCCCAGCGCGCGGACGATGGGCTGCGGCTGCTTCTCCCAGCCGATCCTGAAATTGCCGAGCGAACGCTGGGCCTGTGCGCCCCAGTATTTTCCGGCATCGACCTCGATGGGACCGAATGTGTCGGTTTCGGTGCGGGTTTTCGTCATTGTCGGTCTCCTTTTTCAGAGCCGTCCGTGGCTTGCTCGTCCGTAGGGGGCTGGCGTGGCCGGCATTAAATCTCGTGCTCAGATCAGATCGATCAACCAGAGCAAGGCTGCATAGCGCGCCGTCTTGGCAAAGGCCACAACGATCAGGAACAGCCATAGCGGCGTGCGCAGAATGCCGGCCATGACCGTTAGCGGGTCGCCGATGACGGGAAGCCAGGAAAGGAGAAGCGTGGGCCAGCCGAACCGACGATACCACGCGGACGCACGGTCCAGTTGCGCCGGCCTTGCCGGAAACCAGCGCCGCCCGGCATATAGGGCCGCGAATCGGCCGAGCAGCCAGTTGACGCAGGAGCCGGCGACATTGGCCGCGGACGCCACTGCCAGCAACAGCCACCCCGGCGCGACCTTCGAAAGGTGCAGGCCAAGCAGCGTCGCCTCGGAGGAGCCGGGCAGCAGCGTGGCGGAGGTGAAGGCGGACAGCGCCAGCACAAGGAGCCAGGAACTATCCGCCACGCTTCACGCTTACCCCTTCCTTCGCCCTATCGGGGCCGATTCACGATTTCGCAGCCCGAAGCACACCCCAGCGATAGCCGGTCGCGGCCTGGGTGTGGGCCAGCAAGCCAAGCGCAAGCAGCAGCATAAGCCCTTCCGAGGTCGGTCCGGCGTACCATATGCCCCATTCTCCAATCACAAATGGCAGGGCGATGGTCAGCGGAATCGCGAAACAGTAGGTCCGTGTCACGCTCAGGAACAGCGCCCGGCGCGCGTCGCCGATCGCCTGAAAATAGCCGGAGAGCAGCATCACCGGCCCGGCGACGACGTAGAGCAGGATCGTTACCGGCAGGATGCGCCCGACCTCCGCGATGGTGGCCAGGTCATCGACAAAGATGCCGCCGATCACCGGAGCAAACAGCAGCATCGCCGTCTCGAAGACGAGGCAATAGCCAAGCGCCACGGCAAGGCCGAGCCGCAGCCCCGCATCCGAACGCGACCAGAGCTGCGCGCCGAAATTGTTGCCGACGATCGTCTGCATGGCCATGTTGAGGCCCAACAGCGGCATGAAGGCGAATGTCATGATGCGCGTGATGATGCCATAGGCTGCAACCGTGGCCGCATAGTCTTCGCCCGACCACCGCTGGACCGAAAGGATCACGGCCGCAGCCGTCAGCGAGATGCCGATGAAGCTCAGGCTCTGCGGCGCGCCAAGCGCCAGGAACGATCCCCAATGCGCGCGCCAATCCCTGGCGGGCACGGCAGCATAGCGAAGCGGTGTCCGCCCCCGCGTCCGATAGATGACCACGATCGTGAGAGCGATAAGCTGCGCAAGCACGGTGCCGACGGCGGAGCCGGCAACGCCGTAGCCGAACTCGACGATGAGCAGGTAGTTCATGGCGATGTTGGCGAGGGATGTGACGAGGCTCGCCACCGTCATCAAGCCAAGCCGGCCTTCGCTGCGCAAGGCATCGCCATTGATGGACAGGACGAACATCAAGGGCGAACTCCAGAGGATGATTGCGATGTAGGTGTATCCCATCGACGCAAGCGACGGCGAACCGTCTGCAAGACGAGACACAAGAGCCTCGCCGCCCTGCCAGAAGCAAACCATCAGCATCGCGCAGACGAAGAGCGCAAGGCCATGCGCGCCGGCAAAGACCGTACGCGCTGCGGCAATGTCGCCGGCACCGAAGGTGCGGGCCAGCACGCTGGCCATGCCGCTCGCGACCAGTGTCGAAAGCGCGGCCAGCATCATGAAAACCGGAAATATCAGCGTCACGGCCGCCAACGCATCCGCGCCGACGAACTCGCCGAGGAACCATGCATCGATCACGGTCTGAAGACCGTTTGTGCTCATGATGAGAATGATGGGAAGCGCGGTCTTGATGAAAAGCGGGCCCAACGGTTCGTGCAGGAACGCGTTTTGGCGCGACGGTTCAGGCGTCGTCATGTCGTCGTCTCCAGATCGCATCGACGGAGAGCGAATGGGGCCCGCGTTGCCATTGTTGCCGATGCGTCGGTTTCGACGAACGTGTCGGAGAGGCTTCACCTTGGCTTTCGCCGCGAGCGGCCGGCGCCTCTTGCCGCGGCGGTGGGTAGCGGGCAGGGACAAAAGTGTCAATGGCACACGCTCCGCAATGCCCTTGAGCCGTGCGGCGGCGACCTTCAGGCCCCACCCCTCGCCTGAACCCGGCGCGGCCGCCGCCGACCAGCCTCCCAAACGCAAAAAAGGGAGCGATCTGATCGCTCCCCGAGCTTACGCAGCAACAAGAACGCTTCAGAGCGCCTT
>JAEWFU010000101.1 GCA_023388675.1 Pseudomonadota bacterium
TTCTGGCTCACCCTGCTTGCGGCGCTCGTCACCGGCGCCGACTTCTTCGCCAGCAGGATTAACGAGGTCCTGCTGTCGCCATTGTCCCTGACCGTCGCAAAGAGCCTTGTTGCGACTGTCGTCGTCGGTCTTCTGATCATCGTGTTCGGGCTCGTCCGCCCCTATGTCGACGAAGAAGGCAAACCACGCGGCTGGAACTCTTATTTCAAGGCGCTGCTGCTGCTTCTGGGCGCAGGCACCATCCTCGCCGCGTTCCTGGGTTATATCGGACTTGCGCGCTTCATTTCGCAGCAGGTCGTCATCACCGGCGCCATCCTCGCGACGATGTATATCGGCTACCTGTCCGCCGGAGCGATCTCAGAGATCGGCGGCTTCATGAACACGAGCCTGGGTCGCCGCCTCGACCGCAGGTATCATTTCGACGAAACCACGGAAGACCAGGTAGGGCTTCTGCTTTCCATCGTCATAAACGTGCTGGTGCTGGCGGTCGGCATCCCGCTGATCCTGCTGCAATGGGGGTTCCAGTGGGGTGATATTCGCCTCTGGACCTACAACATCGCCAACGAGGTACGCGTCGGCTCGATCTCGATCTCGCTGATCGGAATCCTGACGGGGCTGCTGCTGTTCCTTGGCGGCTATCTCGGTACGCGCGGCTTTCAGCGCTGGCTCGACGGCAAGGTCATGGCGCGCGGCAAGGTCGATGCCGGCGTGCGCAATTCCATCAAGACGGCGGTCGGTTATGCCGGCATCGCGCTTGCCGCCCTGATCGGCATCTCTGCTGCCGGCATCGATCTTTCCAACCTCGCCCTCGTTGCGGGGGCGTTGTCGCTGGGCATCGGTTTCGGCCTGCAGAACATCGTCAACAACTTCGTCTCCGGCCTGATCCTGCTTGCGGAGCGGCCCTTCAAGGTTGGCGACTGGATCGTGGCCGGCGGCATTTCCGGCACCGTCAAGAAGATCAGCGTGCGCGCGACCGAGATCGAGACCTTCCAGCGCCAGTCGGTCATTCTGCCCAATTCCGAGCTCATCAACGCCGCTGTCGGCAACTGGACCCACCGCAACCGGCTCGGGCGCGTCGACATCCCCGTCGGCGTCGCCTACGACAGCGACCCGCGGCAGGTGCAGCAGATCCTGATGGAAATCATTCGCGCCCAGCCGCAGGCGATGAAGAATCCTGAGCCAATGGTGGCTTTCACGGGGTTCGGGGCATCCTCGCTCGATTTCGAAGTCCGCGCCTTCCTGTCGGACGTCACCGTGCAGCTGGGTTTTCTCAACGAGGTCCGTTTCCAGATTTTCGAGCGGTTTAAGGAGGAAGGAATCGGGATTCCGTTCCCGCAGCAGGAGGTCTACGTCAAGGAAATGCCCAAAGTGGCGGTGGAACAGGCTTTGCCGCCGGCGCCTGCCGAGGCGACGAAGCCTGCGAAACGCTCGACGCCGCGCGTGCGCCCCAAAGCCGCGCCGGAATAGCGTTCAGTTGGCGTTCAGCTTCATGCCGCTATAAGGGACGCGAGAAGGGCGAGAGCCCGAATGCGAACGGAGGCGGTGGACACACCGAAATGCCGATGAAGAACATGCTGATCTTGACCGTCCTTGCCGGAGCCCTCGCTGCCCCGACGGCGGCTTTCTCCGCGACGATCACCAACCGGGACGGTTCGGCACAGACGCTGGTTGTCAGCGAGGGCGGTAGCCAGAGGGAAGTGAGCATCGGAGCAGGCGAGACGATCGAGATCTGCCCGCAGGGCTGCTTCGTCACAATGCCGAACGGCGACCGCGAGGTTCTGGCCGGCCCCGAGACGGTGGAGATCGAAGGCGGGCGCGGCAATATCATCGAATAGTGAAGTCGCACAGCGCGCGATATGGAGGCCGGGTTCATGCCCGGCCTTTTTCGATTTTGGCATGGTCGCGCGGCGTTTCGGCAATGTCGCAAACAGGCTTCGATCATCCCTCCGCAACGCCCTATAGTCCGCCGCAACACCACTTCGGAGTAGCGGACAATGGCAGGGTTTCCGGAAAAGGCTAAGGTCGTCATCGTCGGGCTCGGCGGCATCGTCGGCGCGTCGATCGCGCACCACCTGATCGAGCGCGGCTGGGACGACATCGTCGGCATCGACAAGTCCGGCATCCCCACCGACATCGGCTCGACGGCCCACGCTTCCGACTTCTGCTACACCACCAGCCACGACTATCTGTCCGTCTGGACGACCCAGTATTCCATCGATTTCTTCGAAAAGATGGGTCACTACGCCCGCGTCGGCGGGCTGGAGGTCGCGCGCACCGGTGACGACACCTGGATGGAGGAGATCAAGCGCAAGGTCTCGTCCGCCAAGGCCTTCGGCACCCGCGCGCATCTCGTCACGCCGGAAGAGATCAAGAAGCTGTTCCCGCTGATTGAGCAGGATCAGGTGATGGGCGGCATGTTCGATCCCGCCGCCGGCCTCGTCGTTCCCCGCTCGCAGACGGTTGCCGGCAAGCTGGTCGATGCGGCGGAAAAGTCCGGCAAGCTGAAAGCCTTCCCCAACACGCCCGCAACCTCGCTCATCGTCGAGAATGGCCACATCAAGGGCGTCGTTACCCATCGCGGCACCATCCATGCCGATCACGTCGTCGTCTGCGCCGGCATCTGGGGTCGCCTCATCGCGGAAATGGTCGGCGAGGACCTGCCCGTCATGCCGGTCGATCACCCGCTGACCTTCTTCGGTCCCTTCAACGAATTCGAAGGCACGGGCAAGGACATCGGCTATCCGCTGCTGCGCGATCAGGGCAATTCGGCCTACATGCGCGACACCGGCGACCCGAAGACCACCGAGGGCGGCCAGATCGAGTGGGGCTATTACGAGACCGACAATCCGCGCCTCTGCCATCCGCGCGACATTCTCGAAAAAGATCAGGCGCGCCTGTCGCCGTCCCAGCGCGACCTCGACA
>JAEWFU010000114.1 GCA_023388675.1 Pseudomonadota bacterium
ATACGCTCAACGGCGACCCCAACGTCGCCAAACTCCAGGCCTATACCGTCCAGCTCTACAAGGAGCTGGAGGAGCTTTCGGGTCAATCCTGCTCGCTGCACCTGACCGGCGGCGTGATGATGGCCGACACGCAGGAGCGCATGGACTTCCTGCGCCTCGCGCACGCCAAGGGCCGTTATCTCGGCATGGATACGGAGCTCATCACGCCGTCGGAAGCCACGGCGATGTTCCCGCTGATGGACGAGACGAAGTTCGTGGGGGCGATGTGGGACCCGGTGGAAGGCCACCTCGACCCCTCCGGCACGACCCACGCCTATGCCAAGGCGGCCCGCAAGCTCGGCGCGGAGATCGTGCTGCGCAACCCGGTGCGGGAATTGACGCAGGATGCCGACGGCACGTGGAATGTCGTCACCGAGCAGGGGACGGTGAAGGCCGAGCATGTCGTCAATTGCGGCGGGTTGTGGGCGCGCGAAGTAGGCCGCATGGTCGGCGTCGAGCTGCCGCTGCTCGCCATGGAGCATATGTATCTACTCACGGAGCCGATGCCGGAGGTCGAGGAATTCAACGCCCGCACCGGCCGCGAGATGGTCGGCGTGCTCGATTTCAAGGGCGAGATCTATACGCGCCAGGAGCGCAACGGCGTGCTGCTCGGCACCTATGAGAAGGCTTGCAGGCCCTGGTCGCCCGTCAATACGCCGTGGGATTTCGGCCACGAGCTGCTCGCGCCCGATCTCGACCGCATCGCGCCGTCGCTGGAGGTGGGGTTCAACCACTTCCCCGGCATCGCCAATGCCGGCATCAAGCAGGTGATCAACGGGCCCTTCACCTTCGCGCCGGACGGCAACCCGCTGGTTGGGCCGGTGCAGGGGCTGACCAACTTCTGGTGCGCCTGCGCGGTGATGGCCGGGTTCAGCCAGGGCGGCGGCGTCGGCCTCGCCCTGTCGAACTGGATGGTCAACGGCGATCCCGGTTTCGACGTGTGGGGGATGGATGTCGCGCGCTTCGGCGAGTGGGCGAGCCTGCGCTACATCAACGCCAAGGTGCGCGAGAATTATTCGCGCCGATTCTCGATCCGCTTCCCTAACGAGGAACTGCCGGCGGCTAGGCCCGCGCAGACGACCCCGCTTTACGACACGATGGTTTCGCAGAATGCCGTGATGGGCGATTCATGGGGCCTTGAAACGCCGCTCTGGTTCGCACCGGAAGGCAGCGAGCCGAAGGACGTCGTCTCCTTCCACCGTTCCAACGATTTCGAGCATGTCGGCAACGAGGTGCGCGGCGTGCGCGAGCGGGTCGGCGTGACCGAGATCGCCAATTTCGCCAAATACGCCGTATCCGGCCCGGGCGCGGAGGATTTCCTCAACCGGCTGATGACCAACCGCATGCCGAAGAAGGGCCGCATCGTGCTCACCCCGATGCTGAACGAGTTCGGCAAGCTGATCGGCGACTTCACCATTGCCAAAGCGGGCGACGAACGCTTCATGATCTGGGGTTCGTCGGCGGCGCAGAAATACCACATGCGCTGGTTCGAAAAGCACCTGCCAGCCGATGGATCGGTGCGCATCCACCGTTACGACCAGACGCTGGTGGGCCTGTCGATCGCCGGACCAAAATCGCAGGAATTGCTGCAAAAGCTGGTGGATGTGGACGTTTCGTCCAAAGCCTTCCGTTTCATGGATTTCCGCGAGATGGCCGTCGGCGGTGCCCCGTGCATGGTCAACCGCGTCACCTATACCGGCGATCTCGGCTACGAGATCTGGATGGAACCGGCCTATGAACGGCTGGTCTATGCGGCGATCAAGGACGCTGGCGCCGAGTTCGGCATCGTCGACTTCGGCATGCGCGCGCTGCTGTCGATGCGGCTGGAAAAGAATTTCCCGACATGGTTCCGCGAGCTGCGGCCGATCTACGGCCCGTTTGAAGGCGGCATGACGCGTTTCGTCAAGCTGGAGAAGAACGACTTCATCGGTCGTGAAGCGGCGGCAAGAGAGCATGCCGACGGCCCGAAGCTGGCCCGCGTCTCGTTCGTCGTCGATGCGCTCGACGCCGATGTGATGGGCGACGAGCCTATCTGGGCGAAGGTGAACGGCACGGATTACGGCACGGTCGAGAAGCCGCACGGCTACGGCGCACCGCGCTTCGATGCCGAGGGCAAGGAGACCCGCAATTCGCAGGCCGATCATGGCGCGTCCTCGGTACGCGGCATACACGACGGAGAATGGTCGGTGGTCGGCTGGGTGACGTCCGGCGGCTATGCGCATTTCGTCGGCAAGTCGATGGCGCAGGGCTATGTGCCGGCCGCCCTTGCAGAGGACGAAAGCGAAAACCTGTTCGAGATCGAGATACTCGGCAAACGCTGCCCGGCGCGGATCAACGTCGCGCCGCCCTTCGATCCTTCGGGCGAGAAGATGCGCGGATGATCAGGCGACGATCAGGTGCGCGTCCATCAGCGCGGCGCGCATCGCGGCCAGCGTCTCAGGGGCCGTTTTCCGGCTGGTGATGTAGGGCAGGCCCTTGCGC
>JAEWFU010000177.1 GCA_023388675.1 Pseudomonadota bacterium
CCATGATCCGCCGGATTACAACAGGGTTGGTGCACATGGCTTTCGCCAGCACCTCGGAAGTGATGGGCCGGGGCTGTTCGGCCATGTGGAGCAGGACGTGCAGAACGCCTGAAAGTTTGCTGTCGCGTTTCATGTAACTTTATATATTACACAAGAAGGCGAGAGTCAAGAGCCGGCCTGCACAGGCCCGGGCGTGCAGCAAGGATACGTCTCTACGATGTCTGTGTCAGTCGCCTTCGAACGCGATCAGCGTACGCACGTCGACCCCTAGCGCCTCAAGCTTGGCGCGGCCGCCAAGGTCCGGCAGGTCAATTACGAAACAGGCCGCGACGATCTCGCCGCCCATCTGGCTGATCAGCTTGACGGCGCCTTCTGCCGTACCGCCGGTGGCGATCAGATCATCGACGAGGATCACCTTCTCGCCTGCGGAGACAGCGTCCTTGTGCATCTCCATCTCGTCCAGCCCGTACTCCAGCGAATAGGCGACGCGCACAGTCTCGTGCGGCAACTTCCCTTTCTTGCGGATCGGGATGAAGCCGGCGGAAAGCTGGTGCGCGATCGCGCCGCCCAGAATGAAGCCGCGCGCCTCGATGCCGGCGATCTTGTCGATCTTGGAGCCGGCCCACGGATGCACAAGCTCGTCCACGGCGCGGCGAAAGGCGCGCGCATTGCCCAGCAGCGTCGTGATGTCCCGGAACTGGATGCCCGGCTTGGGATAGTCCGGAATGGTCCGGATCGCCGAGAGAAGGGTTTCTTCGAGAGTATGTTTCACAAGCCGGTTCCCTGTTGCCGGTCATTCTTGGCCCGCCGAGCGGCAAAAGAAAAGGGCGGCCAGTAGCCGCCCTCGATCTTTGATGAAGCTTTTGGTCAGTGGTCGACGTTCGACCACACCTTGCGTTTGGTGAGATAGACCAGCCCGCCGAACAGGACGAGGAAGATCATGACATTGAAGCCCATGCGCTTGCGCTCTTCCATGTGCGGCTCGGCCGCCCACATCAGGAAGGCGGTGACGTCGCGCGAATACTGGTCGAGCGTTTCGGGCGCGCCATCGTCATAGGTGACCTGCCCGTCGGCAAGCGGAGGCGGCATCGAAAGCGCGGAACTGGCGATGAAATGCGGGTTGTAATAGGTGCCCGGCTGCAGCTCGACACCTTCCGGCGCATCCTCGTAGCCCGTCAGCAGCGCATGGACATAGTCCGGGCCGCCCTCGGCATACTGGGTGAAGATGTCGAAGACGAAGGTGGGGAAGCCACGCGTCACGGCACGCGCCTTGGCCATCAGCGACAGGTCCGGCGGGGCAGCGCCATTGTTGGAGGCGGCGGCGGCTTCAGCATTGGCGAAGGGCGCCGGGAAGTGGTCTGACGGGATCGCCGGACGCATGAACATGTCGCCTGCGGCGTCGGGGCCGTCCTCGACCTCGTATTCGGCGGCAATCGCACTTACCTGCGCCTCCGAATAGCCGAGATCTTCGAGCGTGCGGAACGCGACGCGCTCCAGCCCGTGACAGGCCGCGCAGGACTCGCGGTAAACCTTCAGGCCGCGCTGGAGCTGGCCCTTGTCATAGGTGCCGAACGGTCCGGCAAACGACCAGTCCAGTTCCGCCGGCTTGATCAGCGGATAATGCGGCGTGCCGCCTTCTTCCTCCGCTGCCTGGGCTGCCCCGGACATGCCGAGTGCGATGCCGATCGCCGCCAGTCCTTTGATGAAAGAATTCATGTCGAAGTCCTTGTCTGCCTGAAGCCGCTCAGCCTTGGGTTTCCGGGGACGCCGTCGCGCCGGCGGGCTGTGCGCTGGCCGCACCCTTGTTCTTCTCCAGCACCGCTTCGGTGATCGAGTTGGGCAGACGCCGCGGCGTCTCGATCAGGCCCAGCAGCGGCATGATGACGAGGAAGAAGGCGAAGTAGAACAGCGTCGAGACCTGCATGGCCGGAATGTACCAGCCTTCCGCCGGCTTGGAGCCGAGCCAGCCCAGGAAGATGGCGTTGGCGGCGAAGAGCCAGAAGAACAGCTTGTACCACGGACGGTAGACCGCCGAACGGACCTTGGAGGTGTCGAGCCACGGCACGAAGAACAGCACCGCGATCGCGCCGAACATGGCCAGCACGCCGCCCAGTTTGGAGTCGATCGGGCCGATGTTGAAGGTGATGGCGCGCAGGATCGCGTAGAAGGGCAGGAAGTACCACTCAGGCACGATGTGAGACGGCGTCACCAGCGAGTTGGCCGGAATGTAGTTGTCGGCATGCCCCATATAGTTGGGGATGTAGAAGACGAAATAGGCGAACACCGCGAGGAAGACGACCATGGCGAAGCCGTCCTTGATCGTCGCATAGGGCGTGAACGGCACGGTGTCGGTCTTGTGCTTGACCTCGATGCCGGTCGGGTTGGTCTGGCCGGTGATGTGGAAGGCCCAGATGTGCAGCACCACGACGCCCGCGATCATGAACGGCAGCAGATAATGCAGCGAGAAGAAGCGGTTCAGCGTCGGATTGTCGACGGCGAAACCGCCCAGCAGAAGCTGCTGGATCCACTCGCCCACCAGCGGGATGGCGGTGAAGAAGCCGGTGATCACCGTCGCGCCCCAGAACGACATCTGGCCCCACGGCAGCACGTAGCCCATGAAGGCGGTAGCCATCATCAGCAGGTAGATGACGACGCCGAGAATCCAGATGATCTCGCGGGGAGCCTTGTAGGAGCCGTAGTAGAGACCGCGGAAGATGTGGACATAGACCGCGATGAAGAACATCGACGCGCCGTTGGCGTGGAGATAGCGGATCAGCCAACCCGAATTCACGTCGCGCATGATCTTCTCGACCGAATCGAAGGCGAGCTCGGTCGAGGCGGCGTAGTGCATGGCGAGCACGATGCCGGTAACGATCTGAACCGCCAGCATCAGCGCCAGAATGCCGCCGAAGGTGTAGGCGTAGTTCAGATTGCGCGGAACCGGGTAGGCAATGAAGGAGTCGTGAACCAGCCGGGGTATTGGCAGGCGCGAATCGAACCAGCGGCCGATGCCGGTCGTGGGCGAATAGGTCGAGTGTCCACCGCTCATGGTCTAATGCTCTCTCTTTCCCTCAACCGATCCTGATGACCGTATCGGAGATGAATTCGAAATTCGGGACGGGAAGGTTCTCCGGCGCCGGGCCGGTGCGGATGCGGCCGGCGGTATCGTAGTGCGAGCCGTGGCACGGGCAGAACCAGCCGCCGAAATCGCCTGCCTGGCCGAGAGGTACGCAACCCAGATGCGTGCATACGCCGACCATCACGAGCCAGTTCTCCTTGCCTTCGCCGGCCGAGCGGTCGGCGTCGGTGGCCGGCGCGTCGGCAGCCAGATTGGCGTTGCGCGCAACCGGATCCTTGAGATCGGCAAGAGGAACGGCCTTGGCCTCCTCAATCTCCCTCTCCGTGCGATTGCGGATAAAGACCGGCTGGCCGCGCCACTTCACCGTCAACGACATTCCGGCCTCGACAGCCGAGACGTCGACATCGACGGTGGCGAGAGCCAGCGTAGAGGCATCGGGGCGCATCTGGTCGATGAACGGCCATACGGCCGCGCCGGCCCCGACGACGCCTGCCATGCCGGTGGCGATGTAAAGGAAATCGCGGCGGTTATGATCGGTCGCTTCGTTCGCGCTCACGGGCACAGGGTCCTTTCGCCTCATTGTCGCCTGAAGAAACCCGCATGGCCTGTCGGCCGTCCCGCGCTCACCACCTCGTCATATGCACTGGCGGCTGGCGACGGCTGGCGGATTCCCCCTGCATTTGGCGATGGTTTCTATGCGCGCCTTCCGCGATTGTCCAGTATCACGAGCGCGCGGGGGCAGATTGTCGCGGGGCGTGTGGACGCAGGCGGCAACGCCAGCTTCTGCAAGGCGCCCTGTCGCGGCGGAAGACAACAAGGGGAGGTTTCATGCACAGCATTATCGACCGGTCGGAATGGGCGGACGAACCGGGCAAGTGGCTCGGCGAGATTCAGCTCGGCGAACACGGCGGCAATCTCTGCCTCATCTTCAACCTGATGCCGCCCGGCAAAGGCCCTCGGCTCCACAAGCACCCCTACCCCGAAACCTTCATCATCCGTGCCGGTCGGGCGCTGTTCACGGTCGGGGATGATACAGTCGAGGCGGGACCGGGCCAGATCGTGGTGGTGCCGGCGGACACGCCCCACAAATTCGTCAATTCCGGGCCCGATGTGCTCGAGACCATCGACATCCACGAACGCGGCAGCTTCGTCACCGAGTGGCTCGAATAGCTTGCGATCAGGAGGCGCCGAGCCTTGCAAGCACCTCGCGCGGAATCCGGTACTCCCGGATCACGTCGTGATGCCGCCGCAGCCCGCAAAGTTCGCGCTGGATGAAATAGGCGTAGACTGCCTCGGCCGCGTCCTTCAGCAAGACACCGCGCGCGGGCGCGTCCTGTTCCGTTTCGGCAAGCTGGCGCAGAATGCGCTGTACCCTCTCGCCGGCGCGGCCGAGCGAAGCCGCCTTTTCGGCAGCGATCTCGTGGTCCAGCGGATTGACGGCACCACCCTGCCCGCCCGTGCCCGAGAGCGCGGATGTCGTGTAGCGCGATGGCGGCCGCAGCGACAAACCGGTCACTCCGCAGCGAGGCTGGACGCCAGGAACCCGCCGGACTGGCGTTTCCAGAGCTGGGCATAAAGCCCGTCGCGGGCGATCAGTTCGTCATGCGTGCCCTGCTCCACGATCCGCCCCTCGTCGATGACGACGAGCCGGTCAAGCGCGGCGATAGTCGAAAGCCGGTGCGCGACCGCGACAACCGTCTTGCCCTCCATCAGGCGATAAAGATTTTCCTGGATCGCCGCCTCGATTTCCGAATCGAGAGCCGAGGTCGCCTCGTCGAGAATCAGGATCGGCGCATTTTTCAGCATCATCCGGGCGATGGCGATTCGCTGGCGCTGACCGCCGGACAGCTTGACGCCGCGCTCGCCGAC
>JAEWFU010000433.1 GCA_023388675.1 Pseudomonadota bacterium
GCTACCGCCCAAAGGAGAATGACTGATGCAGACTGCCGCGATCGAAACCCTTCTGCGGGAAAAGGGCTCGTCCCTGCGCGCGCTCGGCCCGCTGCTGGCAGACGAAATCGACCTTTCCGCGCCGCCGCAGCATATGCTGGCGCGGCTGGCGGAACTGACGAAAGAAACATCGCTTCAAGCGCGCGTGGAGCGCATGGACCCGGTGGTGGCGCGGGCGCTGCTGCGGCAGGGTGCGGGGCTCGAGCCGGTTCCGGGCGGAGCGGCGCTGCGCAACTGGATCGCAGCCAATGCCGGGGCATGGCACGGCATAATCGCGCCGTCGGTGCGCGACATGCCTTCCGTCGAATTGGAACTCGGTGGCGCAGTCTCCGACATCGCCGCGGCCTCGGCCACGCAGGATCGCGAGACGTCCCAACGCCTCTATGATGCCTACATGGCCGCCCAGGGCGCGCGCCTCGGCATCGGCACCTGGCACGAATACAGGACTGTCTACAGCACCGACAACTACATCTCCGTCTTCGATCCCTCCGTCCGGCGCGACCATCATCTGGGCCTCGATCTTTTCTGCGATGCCGGCACGCCGCTCACCCTGCCAATGGACGGCGAGGTGGTCGATGCGCGCATCGTCGACGTGCGGCTCGACTATGGCGGCGTTCTCGTCCTCGAACATGCGTTCGGCGACGACAGGAAATTCTGGTCGCTGTGGGGGCATCTCAGCTTCGCGTCGGCGCGGCGCTGGAAGCCGGGCGACCGCATTGCCGCCGGCACGGCCTTCTGCGAGATGGGCGGTTTCGAGGAAAACGGCTGGTGGCTGCCGCATCTCCACCTGCAACTCAGCGCCGAGAAATACCCCGATTTCACCATGATGCCGGGTGTCGGCGAAGGCGCCTTCCTCGACATCTGGGACGACCTCTTTCCTGATCCGACGCCGCTCATCTTCGGCTGAGTCGCGATCCGTTTACAGCACAGGCGGCTTGTCATTTGGTTCGGGATTGGTATTGGACCGATCCCGACCATGTAGGCGCCGGCTTCATTTTGTCGACGCCCGCGGCTGGAAGCCTGTGCGACGACGCACAATGATTTGTCGCGTCCTCGCTCCCGTTTATGAAACGCCCTTCTCGCGGAGGAAATGTGAGCGACCATCTCTATATCGGCCTCGACGCCGGCACCTCGCTGACCAAGGCCGCGATCTTCGATCTCGCCGGAAACCAGCTTGCCGAAGCGCAGCATCGCACGACCGTGCTGCGGCCACATCCGGGCTGGAGCGAGCTCGACCCCGCCGAGGCCTGGCAGGCGGCGCTCGACGTGCTGGGACGCGTGGTACGCGAGAGTGGCGTCGACGCGTCCCGCATTCGTGGCATCGGCCTGACGGCGGCGATGGTCGGCGCGTGGCTCGTCGATGCGGACGGTCACGCAGTGCGCAACGGCATCACCTGGGAGGACAGCCGCGCGCAGCCACTGATCGACGCGCATATCGCCCGCGACCCGCAATTCATGCGCCGCATCTTCGCCTCGTCCGGCTCGGTCATGCAGCAGGGCTGCACGCTGCCGCTGCTCGCATCGCTGACCCGCAACGAGCCGGAGACCATGGCGCGCACGCGCAACGTGCTCAGCTACAAGGATTTCCTCCGCCTGCGCCTGACCGGCTCGACTGCGACCGACCGCACCGAGGCATCGGTGCTGCCCGGATCGGCGACCGCGCGCACCCGCAGCGACGCGATGATCGCGCTGTTCGGCCTCGAACATGTAGCTGGCCTGCTACCGCCCGTTGCCGAATCGGAGAGCTTCGGTGGCGGCCTCACAAGCGAAGCCGCGCAGGCCATCGGCCTGCCCGTCGGCCTGCCGGTCGCGATCGGCGCGGGCGATGTCGCAGCTACCGTCATCGGCGCCGGCGGGCTGGCCGCCGGAACGGCGACGGCGGTGCTGGGCACCACCTGCATGGTCGGTGTCGCCCATGACCGACCGGTCTTCGAGCCGGCCGACATCGGGCTCCTGTTCACGTTGCCGGGCGAGCGCTGGTATCGCGCCATGGTCAATGTCGCCGGCACGCTCAATCTCGATTGGGCATTCAACGCGCTTGCGCCCGACCTCGCCGCCAGGCCCGAACGCTTCGCAATGATGACGGAGATGATCCGGTCCGTGCCGGCGGGCGGGCACGGCCTCGTCTACCTGCCCTATCTGTCGGAGAGCGGCATCATCGCGCCAAAAGTCGATCCTGCCGCGCGGGCGCAGTTCTCCGGTCTCTCGCCAAGGCATGATCGCGCCTGCCTGTTCCGCGCGGTGCTGGAAGGTGTGGCCTTCGCCATGCGTGACCTGTTCGACCTGCTCGCCTTCGACGGCGACCGGGTTCTGCTCACCGGCGGCGGCGCGCAGAATCCCGACTGGGTGCAGATGATCTGCGATCTCATCGGCCAGCCGGTCGAGGTGCCGGAAGGCTCCCAGTTCGGCGCGCGCGGCGCGGCCCTTCTCGCGGCCACCGCCGACGGCGCGTTCGAGACGATCAACGCGGCTTCTGCCGCCGTTGCCGGCCGCGGCCGAACCTACGTTCCCGACCGCCACGGCACTGCGGCGCTGGAGCCGGCCTTCGCCCGCTATATCGCCGCGCGCGACAGTCTTCTCGCCTGATCGCCCAAGCATAAGCAGCCGGACGAAACCGCGCTCCGGGGCCTCTTGACTCCGCGTCTGCGTCGCGCAAAAGTGAGTGGTATATACCACCATAGAGCTGGACTATACCAGCCGCAGGGAACGCGTGATGGACAATGCACCGCTCTATCTGAGGATCGCCGCCGATCTCGAGGCCGAGATCGCATCCGGCGTGCTCAAGGCGGAGGAGAAGATCGATTCCGAGCGCGCCCTGTCGGAACGCCTTGGCGTCAGCCGCATGACGGCGCGCCAGGCGCTGCGCCATCTCATCGGCAAGGGACTGGTGGAAACCCGCACCGGGCAAGGCACCTTCGTCTCCAGCCGGCAGATCGAGCAGCGGCTCGAAACGCTGAGCGGCTTTACCGAGGAGATCACGCGTCAGGGCCGGCAGGCCTCGTCCATCATCGTTTCCTCGATCACGCGGCGCGCCGACGAGCAGACGGCGCGCGCGCTGTCGCTGACCGCCACCGGCATGGTCCACTGCCTCACCCGCGTGCGTTTCGTCGACGGCATGCCGGTCGCGCTGGAAACCACCGAAATCATCGCCAGCCGCACACCCCATCTGCTGGAGCGCGCCGACTTCCGCACCACCTCCCTCTACGCGACGCTGACGGACGAATACGGCATCGTGCCGACGCTGGCCGAGCAGACGCTGATGGCGGGGCTGGCCGACGCCAACATCGCCCGCACGCTCCACACCGACCCCGGCGCCCCGGTGCTCGACCTCACCCGTCTCACCCGCGACCAGGACGGCAACCCGTTCGAGTTCGTGCGCTCCACCTATCGCGGCGATTTCTTCGTCATGAAAGTCGACCTCTCACTGGGAGCCCGAACACAGGCATGAACACCGTACAGGACGCGTATCTCTCCGATCTTATCGCCCGGCTGACGGCGCTCAAGGCAGCGCTCGCGGAGCCGATGGCGCGGGCGGAGGATGCGATCGTGGAGACCGCGCGGCGCGACGGGCTCGTCTACGTCTTCGGCACCGGCCATTCCCACATGCTCGCCGAGGAAGTGCATTTCCGCGCCGGCGGGCTGGC
>JAEWFU010000263.1 GCA_023388675.1 Pseudomonadota bacterium
GGCGGCAGCCGGCTGTTTCCGCCAGCCCCAGCAGCGCATCCAGCTTCTGACGTTCCATGCGCTTTCGCGGGTCGGGCGCGTCCGATTCCTCGATGAAGCGGCTGCGCAGCGCGATGTCCTCGTAGCCATAAAGCATGAGTGCATCGGCCGGCAGGCCGTCGCGTCCGGCGCGGCCCGTCTCCTGGTAATAGGCCTCGATGCTGCCCGGCAGATCGAGATGAGCGACGAAGCGCACATCCGGCTTGTCGATGCCCATACCGAAAGCGATGGTGGCGACCATGATCACCGCCTCGCCATGCTGGAACCGCGTCTGGTTGGCCTCGCGCGCCGCCTTATCCATGCCGGCGTGGTAGGCGAGTGCGTCGTAGCCCTGATCGCGCAGCCAGATGGCGGTTTCGTCGGTCTTGCGCTTCGACAGGCAGTAGACGATCCCGCTCTCGCCCTCGTGGCGTTTGAGGAAGTCCTTAAGTTGCGCGCGTGGATTGTCCTTCTCCTCGATGGCGTAGCGGATATTGGGACGGTCGAAGCCTGCGATGAAGGCGTCGGTTTCCACGATGTCGAGGTGGGAGAGTATTTCGGCGCGCGTCGGTTCGTCGGCGGTTGCCGTCAGCGCCATGCGCGGCGTGTCGGGGAACTGCCGGACAAGCGCGTCCAGTTGACGATAGGACGGGCGGAAGTCGTGCCCCCATTGAGACAGGCAGTGCGCCTCGTCGATGGCGATCAGCGACAACCGTGCCCGTTCGAGCCGCCTCAACACGTCCGCGCGCAGCAGAGTTTCAGGCGCGACGTAAAGCAGGTCCAACGTGCCGTCGTGGACGTCACGCCACAGAGCGCTGCGTTCGTCCGCTGGCAGGTCCGAATTGAGTGCCGCGGCCCTGACGCCCGCCTGCCGCAAAGCTGCGACCTGATCTGCCATCAACGCCAGCAGGGGAGATACGACGAGGCCCATGCCGGGACGTGCGATCGCGGGAATTTGGTAACAAAGAGACTTTCCCCCGCCCGTCGGCATCAGCACGAAGGCATTGTTACCGCCAATAACATGGTCGACGATGCGCGCCTGCAATCCCCTGAACGCGTCGTAACCATAGACAGTCTTGAGGATTTCGAGGGAGTCGGCGGGCATCATCTTCAGCGGGGGGAATCAACTAGCACCCTTCATAGCAGCTTTGCCTCCGGAGACGAGCAGCAGGCCGAACAATGCAGGTAGGTCGCTGTTGCCAGACGGGTACAATGGGGACGTCCCGCCCTTGGGAACGGACGACGGACTATCGCTGATCACTTCTGGAACGACATACCTATGCGTATGGGGTTCCGAGCAAAGAAGGACCGCATGCCCAGACGCAACAACACGTTGCAGCCGAAAGACTGGATACTGGGCGCAATGCGGGCCCCCGTTCAGCACTCGCTGAGGATGATACCCTTACTTTCATAGTCGAGCAGCTGATCACCCACGCTCCCGGGAGCAAGCGTTCGCCCAAATAGCTGCTGCCGGTCTCCATACGAATGCGTATGGACATTGCGCGTCGCCGCGATTGCATACGCCTGTGTATGGTTCCGAAGATAGGCCCGAGAGCTGTTCCCGGAACAAATCCGGCCGCTCTGCGTATGAGATAGTATTCCATCACGCGAGCGGGACGACTTCATGCACAATCGGGATGTTCTCTATCCGCCTCTTTGGTCCCTGAGTCAGGTCTACCGTGCCCTTGTCGCCTTCCCGATAGCCGCCTTCACGCTGACCGTCGTCACCGACCTGGCCTATATCCAGACATCGAATCTGCTCTGGCTGCACTTTTCCGAATGGCTGCTATTTGCGGGCTTGGTCTTCGGCATCGTCGCAGCGATCTATCTCGCCATCATCTGCCTCGTGCGGCGCAGCAGGCCGTCCCGGCTTCATGCGCTGTTCGGTGTCGTCGCGCTGATCCTGGCGGCGCTGAACAGCTTCATCCACACAGCCGACGGCTGGACGGCCGTGATGCCGTACGGGCTGGCAATGTCGATCGCGACGGTCGTCGCCATGCTTCTCGCCGGCTGGTTCGGTCGCTGGAGGCACGCCCATGACTAAGTCGCTCGCCTACAGGGTCTCCGCGCTCGTGCTCGTGGCCGCCGTCGCCGCCGGCTGCAGCGAAGACGACGATTTCGACGTGTCGCAGCAGATCGGCCCCGAGCCGGTCCTGCCCGCGCCGTCGTCGAGCCTCCTTCCCGATCTCAAGGTGGCGGAGGTCGTCGGCTGGTCGGAAGGGCAGGCGCCCACGGTGCCCGACGGGCTGACGGTTTCGGCCTATGCGACCGACCTCGCCAATCCCCGCACGGTCCACACGCTGCCGAACGGTGACGTGCTGGTGGTCCAGTCCAAGGCGCCGCCCGGCAAGCCGCTCAACCGACCCAAGGACATCATACGCGGCTTCATCATGTCGATGGCCGCGGGCGATGGAGGCGGTGGCAAGGAGACGAACCTTGTCACGCTGCTGCGGGACACCGATCGCGACGGCACGGTGGACGAGCGCAGCGACCTGCTGACCGGGCTGACCTCGCCATTCGGGATCGCTTGGCATGAGGACACGCTCTATGTGGCCGCTGCGGATGCGATCCTCGCCTATCCCTATCAGCTAGGACAGCAGGAGATCACGGCCGAGCCGCGGATCCTGACGCCTCTGCCCGGCGGGCCGATCAACCATCATTGGACGAAGGATCTGGCGCTGAGCCCCGACGGGCGCTTCCTCTACGCCTCGGTCGGATCGAACTCGAACGCCGGAGAGCGCGGCATGGAGGCCGAGAAAGGGCGCGCGGCTGTCTGGCAGGTGGACATCCAGACGGGCGCGTCCCGCGTCTTCGCCTCCGGCCTGCGCAACCCGAACGGGCTGAACATCCATCCGGAAACCGGCGAGCTGTGGACCGTCGTCAACGAGCGCGACGAGCTGGGGCCGAACCTCGTTCCGGACTACATGACGTCAGTGCGCGACGGCGGCTTCTACGGCTGGCCGTGGAGCTATTACGGACAGCATGTCGATGAACGCGTCCACCCGCCGCGACCCGACCTCGTCGAGCAGGCCATAGCGCCGGACTATGCGCTGTCGAGCCATGTCGCGGCGCTCGGTCTCGCCTTCACCAACGATTCGGCCATGCCGGAAGCCTACAGCAACGGAGCGTTCGTGGGAAACCGGGGCAGCTGGAACCGCAATGCGTTCAACGGCTACAAGGTGATTTACGTGCCGTTCACCGACGGCAGGCCCTCCGGCCAGGCCCAGGACGTCGTGACCGGGTTCCTGGACGGCGACGAGGCGCGCGGCCGTCCGGTTGGTCTTGCCATCGACGGGACAGGCGCTCTGCTGATCGCCGACGACGCGGGCAACACGGTCTGGCGCGTCGCGTCGGCCGACGGGACCGTCACGCCGGAGCCGATCCC
>JAEWFU010000272.1 GCA_023388675.1 Pseudomonadota bacterium
CCGTTGGCCAGAAGGTTGGGGAACGCCCCCGGCAGCACGACGGGCTCCTCGTCCTCCTCGTTGTAGGTGAGGCGGAAGTCGACCGCGTCCTCGGTGATGCCTTCCAGAAGGGCTGTGGCCACCTCGGTCATGCGCGCCTCGGTGTAGCGCATGGCGGCCGCGTTATCGCCGTCGATGTTGCCGAAATTGCCCTGCCCGTCGACCAGCGGATAGCGAACGGAGAAGGACTGCGCCAGACGCACCAGCGCGTCGTAGATCGACTGGTCGCCATGCGGGTGGAACTTGCCCATCACCTCGCCGACGATGCGGGCGCATTTGGCGAAGCCCTGCTCGGGGTTGAGGCGCAAGAGACGCATGGCGTGCATGATGCGGCGATGGACAGGCTTCAGCCCGTCGCGCACATCCGGCAACGCACGGTGCATGATGGTCGAGAGCGCATAGGCAAGGTAGCGTTCCTCGAGCGCCTTGCGCAGATCGACCGGCTCGATGTGATCGCCCCCGTCGGAGCCGGGCGGAATAAGGTCTTTTCCCATGAAATCCGGTTACTTGAGCGGGTGATTCGGGGCAAGCCGCAATCGCCTCGCGCCGCAGGCGGCGGCAGGAGACGAAACCGGGCGTTTACACAGAAACGCGAGCCGGGCCGCTTTGATTTGCGTTCCGGCCGAAATAAGTGAATCTTGCCGCGAAGTCACGCTTCGCGGTACCCGGTTGGGGGGCGGCCGGGCAACACGGTTTCTCAAGGAATGGTTCATGTCGATAATCCATAAGCAATTGCGGGCACTTGCGCTCTCCACCCTGTTCGGCGGCCTCGCCGTGACCGGCGCATCCGCGCAGGCGGTCGAGGAAGCGCTGGACCGGCTGAAGGCGCTGAGCGCCGACCAGGGCGTGACGCTCGACTGGGCGAGTGCCGACATCAGCGGCGACGACGCGGTGCTCACGGGCGTCACGGTCACCGTCGACGGCAAGGCGACGCCGATCAGCGACATCACGCTGACAGACATCTCGGAGGTCGACACCGGCTATCGCATCGAGCGTCTCGAGGCCGACGACTATTCGGTTTCGGACGCCAGCGGCTCGGTCGCGATCAAGGGGGTCGAAATGACCGGCCTGCTGTTGCCGAGCGAGGAAGACCGCGACGCTTATGGCGGGTTCCTGTTCTATGAGACGATCGGCATCGACACCGTGAACGTGGAAACGGAAGGCACCGAGATCTTCAGCCTCGCCAATTTCGAGGCCGAGGTCACCGCGTCCCAGGAAGGCGACCCGATGGAATTCACCGGCGGGGCGGAGGCATTCACCCTCAACCTGTCGTTCCTGGAACCGCAGCAGCGCGCCATCATGCAGGCGCTGGGCTACGAGGAGTTGCAGGGGCACCTCGACATGGCGGGAAGCTGGCAGCCGGCCGACGGGCGGATGGAGCTTTCGCAATATGACCTCACCGTGGACGGCGCGGGCACGTTCGGCCTGTCGTTCGACCTGGCCGGCTACACGCCCGATTTCATCGCGTCGCTGCGCGAACTCCAGCAGCAGGCGCTCGCCAACCCGGACGGCGACAACTCGGCCCAGGGCATGGCGATGCTGGGGCTGGCGCAGCAGCTTTCGTTCAACCGGGCCGAGATCGTCTTCGACGACGATTCGCTCACCGGCAAGGTGCTGGAATATGTCGCCGCGCAGCAGGGCATGAGCACGAGCGACGTCGCCAACCAGGCGAAGGCGATCCTGCCCTTCGTGCTCGCACAGCTCGGCGATCCCGACCTGACGGCCAAGATCACGCAGGCGGTCTCCGCCTTCCTCGACGATCCGCAGAGCCTGCGCATCACGGCCGCGCCGCCCGCACCGGTGCCCTTCGCGCTCATCGCAGCCGGCGCCATGAGCGCGCCGAAGGAGCTTACGAAGACGCTGGGCGTGACGGTTACAGCCAACGACTGACGAAAAAGGCCCGGTTCAAACCGGGCCTTTCACTTTCAGGCGCGGACGTTCCATTCGTCGATGCAGGCGGCGATGACGATATGGACGCCGGCGACGAGGTCGTCTATGGCCATCGCGGCTTCGTGGTCCGGCTCAGCCTCCTTGAGTGGCGGCACGTGCACGAACCCGGTCATGACCGGCCGCAGGCCATCGCAGGCATGGGCGGCCGAGAGCGTGAAGACGGTGTTGCAGAGATAGCCGCCGGCATCGTCCGACCATTCGACCGGCAGGCCGGCACCCCGGAGACGCTCGGCGATCGTGTCGAGCGGCAGGGTTGAGGCCAGCCGGTCCGGACCGGCGCAGACGCGGGTGGCCAAAGGCAGCGCGCCCGACTGATCAGGGCGCGCGCCGTCATGGCTGTTGCGGGCAAGGCGTTCCAGCCGGAAACCGCTGCATTCCCGCGCCAGCCCGAAATGGATCGCGATGTCGGGCAGGAACTCGCGGCCGATCGCCGAGAGGCGGTCCGCGATCGTCGCGTATTCGACGGCCAGCACATCGGCGCGGAACGCCTCGACACCTGCCGGGGGCTCGTCGTTGAGAATGCCAGCAAGCGCCTCGGTCGGGTTGACCGGCGCGCCGGGAAACACCGAGAAACCTGTGACGAGGATGCGTGGCGGGCGCGTGAACACGCGCCACTATAGCCTGCACGCAGCCGAAACCAATCGAATTTGCGCCGGGTTCAAACGGCGCAGCCGCGATTGGCTACGGCACCGAAAACGATCGCTGCTTGCAGCAAGAGCCTTGGCATTTTCAACTGCAGGGAATATATGATCCATATATGATTCATATATGGAGACTTCAGTGGGCATCGTGAACATAGACGACGACCTGCACGAGCAATTGCGCAGGGCCAGCAAGGTATCATGCCGCTCGATCAACGCGCAGGCCGTGTTCTGGATCAAGATCGGCATGCTGTGCGAGACCAACCCGACGCTCAGCTTTTCCGAGATCATCGAGCGCGAGATGAGCTCGGCAGGCGTTTCGGCTCCGTCGCTGGCCATGGGTGACGCGTGATCAAGAAGCCGAAGGAACTGGCGTTGCTGGCCGAGTCCGGCCGGCTGCTGGCGTCGGTGTTCGAGATGCTGGATCGAACACCGCTGGCCGGCAAGTCGACGCTCGAGATCAACGATCTGGTCGAGCGTTTCATCGTCGACGACCTCAAGGCCCGGCCTGCGAGCAAGGGACAGTATGGCTACGGCTTCGTGCTGAATTCCTCGGTCAACGAGGTGGTCTGCCACGGCGTGCCTTCGCAGGCGGACGTGCTTCGGGACGGTGACATCGTCAATCTCGACATCACGCTGGAAAAGGACGGCTACATCGCCGATTCCAGCAAGACCTATCTCGTCGGCGACGTGAACCCGGCGGCCAGACGGCTTGTGCAGACCACCTACGAGGCGCTGTGGATGGGCATAGGCGCGGTGCGCCCCGGCGCGACGTTCGGCGATGTCGGCTGGGCGATCGAGCGGCACGCCAAGCGAAACGGCTATTCGGTGGTGCGCGAATTCTGCGGGCACGGCATCGGGCGGGAGATGCACGAGGAACCGCAGGTGCCGCATTTCGGCAAGCCCGGAACCGGGCCGGTGCTGCGCGAGGGCATGGTCTTCACCATCGAGCCGATGCTCAACCGCGGCCGGCGGAGCGTGGAAACGCAGGACGACGGCTGGAC
>JAEWFU010000297.1 GCA_023388675.1 Pseudomonadota bacterium
GACGAAGGCTGTGAACAGCAGCACCGAGGCGATCGCCGCGGCGGCGCTGTAGTTGAATTCCTCAAGCCGGATGAAGGCGAGCAGCGCCGTGATCTCCGTCGAGGAGGGCCGGTTGCCGGCAATGAAGATGACCGCGCCGAATTCGCCGAGGCTGCGCGCGAATGAAAGCGACAGGCCGGCCAGAAGCGCAGGCGTCAGCAGCGGTAGGATCACACGCAGGAAGATCGTTCCATCCGACCCGCCGAGCGACTGCGCGGCTTCTTCAAGCGCCGGATCGAGGTCTTCCAGCACAGGCTGCACCGTGCGCACCACGAAAGGCAGGCTGGTGAAGAACATCGCCACCATGATGCCGAGCGGCGTATAGACGACGTGAATCCCTGCCTGGGCGAGGATCGAGCCCAGCCAGCCGTTCTGCGCGAACAATGAGGTCAGGGCGATGCCGGCAACGGCCGTCGGCAGCGCGAAAGGCAGGTCGACGAGCGCGTCGATGAACCGTTTTCCGGGAAATTCGTAGCGTACCAGGACCCAGGCCAGCGCCAGCCCGAAGACGAGGCCGAAAGCGGTCGCGGCGAGCGCGGACAAGGCGGTGACGCGGTAGCTGGCGATGGCGCGGGAAGACGAGACGATGCGCCAGTATTCCTCGGGGCCGAGGCTGGCAGCCTTGAAGATGAGCGCGCCGAGCGGCAGCGCCACGATCAGCGCCACATAGAACAGCGTGATGCCGAGCGACAGCGGCAGGCCGGGCAGAATTCGACGTCTCAAGATCGCTGGACCTTTCGGTGGAAGGGTTGCGGCCGGCGGGTTTCCACCCACCGGCCGCGCTTGGTCGGGTTGTCGATCTCAGCGATCGCCGAAGATCTGGTCGAGCTTTGCGTCTGCGGCGAAGTGATCCTCCTGGATGCGGTCCCAGCCGCCGAAGACGTCCTCGGCGGTTACCAGCCGCACCTCGGGAAACTGGTCGGCGAACTCGGCCGTCACGGTTTCGTTGTGGATGCGATTGCCGAACTTGGCGGCGATGCGTTGGCCTTCTTCCGAATAGAGGAAATCCAGATAGTCCCTGGCCAGTTCCTGGCTGCCGCGCCGCTCGGCCACGCGGTCGACGATGGCAACGGGGAATTCCGCCAGCAGGCTCACCGATGGCACGACGCTGTCGTAGCTGTCCTCGCCATATTCGCGGGCGATCGAGCGTGTCTCGGCCTCGAATGTGATGATCACGTCGCCGATGCCGCGCTCGATGAACGTCGTGGTCGCGCCGCGGCCACCGGTATCGAACACCGGAACATTGTCGAAGATCTTGCCGATGAATTCAGCGATCTTCTCCTCGTCGTCCCCGAACGCCTCCTTGGCGTAAGCGACCGCGGCGAGATAGGTGTAGCGCGCGTTGCCGGAGGTCTTCGGGTTGGGGAAGATCACCTCGACGTCATCACGAGCGAGATCGTCCCAGTCGGTGATGTTCTTCGGGTTGCCAGCGCGCACGAGGAACGAGGGAAAGGAGTAGTAGGGCGACGCATTGTTGGGGAACTCGCTCTGCCAGTCCTCGGAAATGAAGCCCTGTTGCACGAGGAAGGTGATGTCCGTCGTCTGATTGAAGGTCACCACGTCCGCCTCCAGGCCTTCGGCGATGGAGCGCGCCTGGGCCGAGGTGCCGCCATGGGACTGGTCCACCGTCACGTCGCGCCCGGTCTCCGCCTTGTAGGCGGGCACGAAAGCCTCGTTGATCGCGACGAAGAGCTCGCGGGCGACGTCGTAGGAGGAGTTGAGAATCTTGTCTGGCGACTGCGCCTGCGCAGGCGCGGCGAGCAGGAGCGCCGCGGCGGCCCCGGCGAGAAGAAGGCGTTTCATGAGGAACTCCGTGAGAAAGGACATATGTCCAGTGCACTCAGAATATCCGCCTTCGCAATCGCGGGAGAGGCACGTTTACGGGGCAACCTGCTCGGGAAATAGAAATTCTATCCTCTCAGGGGGAGGATCGCGGATTTTTCCTCTCTAAGAATGTAGATAGGCGCAGCGATGTTGCCCGCGCCGCCAAAATAGGTCGCGACGCGGGCGATCATGCAATCGCTCAGCGCAGCGTCGCCGCGATGTTGCCGCCGTCGACGGTGGTGACGTCGGCGGTGGTGCGCTCGGCCAGTGCATGGTGCAGGAAGGCCTGCGCCACGTGTTCGGCCGTCACCTCCAGCCCGAGCAGGTTGCCGGACATGTAGTCTTTTTCGCTGAGCCCGCGCGCCTTCGAGCGGCTGGCGATCATCTCGTCGGTGAGCAGGCCGGAGCGGATGCGGTCCGCGTTGACGGCATTGGCGCGCACGCCGATGCCGCCATATTCCAGCGCATACTGTCGCGACAGGAACAGGGTCGCGGCCTTCGGTATGCCGTAGGCGCCGAATTTCGGACCGGGATTGACCGCCTGCTTGGAGGTGTTGAAGAGCAGCGCGCCGCCGGTGCCCTGCTGCTTGAAGATACGCATGGCCGCCTGTGCGACATTCTGGTGCGAGAAGAAATTGAGCTCGAAGCTCTTGCGCAGCAGTGTGTCGTCCAATTCGCCGATGCCGCCTTCGAAGGCGGCTCCCGCGTTCGAGATCACGATGTCGACGCCACCATAGTTGCGCACCGCGTGCTCGAAGGCGGCGGCGATGTCTTCCGGCTTCGTCACGTCGGCACCGACGCCGATCGAGCCGTTGCCTGCAGCCTTGGCCGCTTCCTTCGCCTTCTCCACGTCAAGGTCGACGACCACCACATGCGCGCCCTGGCCGGCGAACAGCTTTGCGGTTGCCGCCCCGATGGCGCCGGCGCCGCCGGTCACCAGCGCGACCTGTCCGGTCAGCGGCTTCGGCTTGTTGCCGGCGAGCTTCGCCTGCTCCAGCGACCAGTATTCGAGTTCGAAAAGGTCCGATTTGGCAAGCGGGCGGAAATCGCCGATCGCTTCGGCACCGCGCACCGCCTCGATCCACATCTCGCCGACGTCGGAGGCGATCTTCGCGTCCTTCAGCGTGCGGCCGAAGCCGTACATGCCCAGCCCCGGCACCAGCAGAAGGCGCGGCATCGGGTCGAGCATGGTGCGCTTGACGTCGTCGCGCGCGTCGTTCTCCTCGAAATAACGCGTGTAGTCCGCGACATAGTCGGCGACGTGCGTCTTCACCGTCTCGGCATAGGCGTCCAGATTGTCGGCGTCGGGCGCCGGCAGCGCCATCGGCCCGGTCTTGATGCGGATCGAAAGGTCGGGCGTGGAAACGCCTCGGGCGGCACGACGCTCTAGCCCTTCAGCGTTCAGGAATTCCAGGATCGTCGGCGACGTACGGAAGTCGCCGACCATGCGGTCGAAGCGTCCTTCGCCATGGCGCACCGCGACCGCGCCGCGCAGCAGCGGAGCAATCTGCGCCGCATCCGGCAGGTGCTTGGGCAGTGCGACCGGCACCAGCGGATTTGCCGTGTTCTGCGCCACATAGTCTTCGGCAACCGTGACGTAGCGGATCATCAGGTCGTAGGCATCCTTTGCCGTCTCGGCGAAGGTGAAGATGCCGTGCTTGTCGAGGATCAGCCCTTCGACCGAAGGGTCCTGATCGTAGATCTCGGCCGCGGCCTTGGCGAGATCGAAGCCGGGCTTGATATAGGGCACGTAACCCATCTTGGATCCGAACACCTTGCGGATCAGCGCTTCGCTGTCGTCGCCCTGGTCAACAATGGCCAGCACGGCTGTTGAATGTGTGTGGTCTACGAATTTGTGCGGCAGAAAGGCGTGCAGCAGCGTTTCGACCGACGGGTTCGGCGAGCCGGGATCGATCAGGTTGGCGCGTTGCAGGGCCACCATGTCCTCGTCGGAAAGGCTTTGGAGAGCACGCGCCTTGAGCAGCGGCGCGAGTTTGACGGCTGGCAGGCCCTGCGGCTCGATCACGCCCATGTCCCAGCCGCTGCCCTTCACGCAGAGCACCGGCCAGCGGTCGCCGACGAGGTCGGTCGCCTCAAGCTTGACGGACGTGTTGCCGCCGCCATGCAGCACCAGGCGCGGCTCACCGCCGAGCAGGCGGGTCGTGTAGACGCGCAGCGCGAGTTCGCGCTCGACGCCCTTTTCCGCATAGGCGGCGACCAGGGCTTCGGCGTCTTTGTCGTTCCAGAGGTTCTTCATGTCAGGTCCGTCAGTGGTGTTGGGAGGGTAGGAATGTCAGGCGGCGACGTCGGCCGCCTCGGCGAGAAGGCGTTCGGCCATGCTCTGCGAAAGCACCAGATGGGTTGCGAAATTGCCGGCAAGGGCGGCCTTGAGCGGTTCGAGCTTGGCGCTTTCCTGCACCACCATCATCCGCTTCGGGATATGGCGGAACGATGCGAAATCGGCGGAAATGACGCGGCGATTGTAGTCGCAGTCGAGGAGCTCGCCCTTGGCGTTGATCATCTGGCCGGCGATCACGCCTGCCGCGCCACGGTCGCGCAGAGCGTGGACCTCGTCGGCGGTCATCGCCCCGCATTTCACGACGTGGGCGTCCTCGTCGACCATGCCGACGGAAAACAGCGCCAGATCGCAATCCGACACGCCCGCGAGCTGTTCGCGGATCACCGGCTCGTCGCGCAGTTCGCGCGCCAGCCGCTCGCTCGACAGCACCAGCGGCGCGTAGAAATTGAGGCCCTTGGCGTTGAGCCGGCGGGCGATTTCCATCGTGCACTGATCGGGCCGGTAGGAGTAGGGCGCGCCTAGATTGCCGCAAAGCTGCACGACGGTGACGTCCTGCAGATCCGCATAGGACATCACGTCAGCGATCGAATAGACGGTCCGGCCCCAGGCGATGCCGATCTTCTGGCCGCTCGCCGCCAGCGAAAGAAAGACGCTTGCCGCCAGTGCCGGGATTTCGACTGCCGGTTCGAAGACCGGTCCCGTTTCAGGCGCGACCCACACGCCCGCGAGCCCATAGGTGTCTTCCACGCGTCGCGCCAGCACGTCGCTGGCGAAGAGATGCGTGGACGTGGCGATGGTGACGATGCCGCTTTCGCGCGCCTTGCGCAGATAAAGCGCCACCGATGCGCGCGAGATGTCGAGACGCCGCGCGACTTCGTCCTGCCGCAGGCCATGCGTGTAGTAGAGCCACGCGGCCTTGTGCACGATCTGGTCGCCGGGGCGGATTGGCATGGCTCTGTCCCTTCCTTTCGTCGTCATGACAAAAGTACGTACTGCGCGCGAGCGAGGCCGGTAAGGTGAACAGGCGGGACGGTCCGCTGCGAACCCGCCCCGCTCGAAGCTTGTCCGGCCTACTCGTTCGGGTTCGGCATCCAGTCAGGCATGGCGACGTCGGCATGGTTGAACTGGGGCATCTTGGCCGACAATTCCTCCATATTCTTGATGTCGCTGTCGTTGAGTTCCGCCTGCGTGATCAGCGTCGGCGGCACGATGACGCTGGCGCCGGGCTCCTCGCCGGCAAGCATCATGGCAAGCGCCCGCACCGAAACCTGGCCGACGACGGCGGGGTTGGTGGCAGCCGTCGCGACCCACGCACTGCCCGGCTCGCGCATCGCCGAGATGTCGGCCGTGGAGATGTCGGCCGAGTAGATCTTGATGTCCGAGGAGAGCCCGGCTTCGTCGACCGCGATCTTCACGCCTTTCGCGAACTCGTCATAGGGTGCGAAGACGACCTGGATGCCGGGATTGGCGGTCAGCACCGAGCGCGCCTGGTTGGCGACGGAGTTGGCGATCGGGTTGTCGAGCGTGCCGAACATGGCAACTTCCTCGATGCCCGAATAGCGTTCCTTGAATTCGCGCCAGGTCTCGTCGCGCCGATCGAGCGGGGCGATGCCGGCAACGTAGACATAGGCTGCCTTCCAGGCTTCGCCATTGTCCTCGATCGCCTGCTCGAGCGCGAGCCTTGCGAGGTCGCGGTCGGACTGCTCGATCTGCGGGATCGCCTCGTTTTCGACGTTCACGTCGAAGGCGACGACCTTGATGCCGGCATCGACGGCGCGCTGGGCGGCTTCCTTCATCGATTCGGTCAAGCCGTGCTGGATGATGATGCCGTCGACGCCGAGCGCGATCGCCTGGTCGACCATGTCGGCCTGCAGCGCCGCATCCTGACGGCTGTCCAGCACGCGCAGGTCGACGCCCAGCGCCTTGGCCTGCGATTCCACGCCGGCCAGATAGGCCTGGAAGAAGTCGCCGGTTGACAGGTATCGCACCAGCGCGATCTGGACTTCGGCGGGATTGTCGAACGGCGCCGGCCGGTCCTGCGCCAGCGCCGGCAGTGCGAAGATGCCGGTGGCCGCGGCCAGGCCAAGGGCGCTGAATGTCCTGCGAGTAATGCTCATGCTCGTTTCCTCCACTCTGTGGCTTCTTGCAGCCGTGTTGAACCCGTCATCTCGCCCTGTTGGAGAGCGCGAATGTGAAGACGAGCGCGACGACGAGCACCGCGCCCTTTACGAAATCCTGCGTGTAATAGGGCGCGTTCATCATCGTCAGCCCCTGCAGCAGCACGCCTACGAAGAGAGCGCCGATCGCCGTGCCGAAGGCGTTCGGCTTGGCCGCACCCAGCACCGCGAAGCCGATCAGCGCGGCGGCCACCGAATCGAGCAGCAGATTGTTGCCGGAGGCGATGTCGCCGCGGCCGAGGCGCGCGGCGAGCAGGATGCCGCCGATCGATGCGAAGACGCCGGAGATGACATAAGCCCAGATCTTGTAGGCCTTGACCGGCGCGCCCGCGAGTTCGGCCGCCTTTTCGTTGCTGCCGACGGCATACATCATCCGGCCGAACCGGGTGAATTCGAGGAAGAACCAGATCAGCACCGCCAGCACCAGCAGCACCACGACCGAGACCGGAAGCAGGTTGTCGATGAAGAAGTCGAGCCGGTGCCGTCCGAGCGCCAGGAACGTCGGGCTGAACGTGCCGGTCGCCGTCGAGCCGTCGGGCATCGTCATGCCGGTGGCGATGGAGCGGCCTTCCGTGGGGATGCGCTGGAGCCCGACCAGCAGGAACATCATGCCGAGCGTGGCAAGCAGGTCGGGCACGCGCATGTAGACGATGATGATGCCGTTGACGAGGCCGAC
>JAEWFU010000331.1 GCA_023388675.1 Pseudomonadota bacterium
CTGTCGCCGCGTCCACGGCGTCCGCCGCCAGCGCCCTGCTCGACAGCCAGATTGTCTTCCATGACCGTTTCCCTGAATCCCATACATGCCGCACGAAGCAGCCTTTGCCCGGATCGTAGCCGAGCAACCTTGCAGAAGCGGCCAGCCAGCGCCAGCCCGTGTCGCAAAATCGACAGGAAGTGCTGGCAGTTCGCAAGAGGCCCGCTTCGGTCGCTTTCCTATCGCGGCACGTCGCAAATCAGCTAAGAAACCCGGTTTGTCGCGGATTATGAATTGAGGGAAGGTTGCGGGCACCAGTTGCGCGCGCATGGCATTTTCAGGAGCCCGAGATGTCCGACGACGAAATCATCCTCTCCGAGCTTTCCGACGAGGAACTGGTGCAGCAGATGCACGACGACCTATATGACGGGCTGAAAGAGGAGATCGAGGAAGGAACGAACATCCTTCTGGAACGCGGCTGGGTGCCTTACAACGTCCTGACCGAAGCGCTGGTCGAGGGCATGCGCATCGTCGGTGAGGATTTTCGCGACGGCATCCTGTTCGTTCCGGAAGTGCTGCTGTCGGCCAATGCCATGAAGGCCGGCATGGCGATCCTGCGGCCGCTGCTGGCTGCGACCGGGGCGCCCAAGCAAGGCAAGCTGGTGATCGGCACCGTGAAGGGCGACATCCACGACATCGGCAAGAACCTCGTCGGCATGATGATGGAGGGCGCAGGTTTCGACGTCATCGACCTCGGCATCAACAACCCGGTCGAGAACTATCTTGCCGCGATCGAGGAGCATCAGCCCGACATCGTCGGCATGTCGGCACTGCTCACGACCACCATGCCCTACATGAAGGTCGTGATCGACACGATGAAGGAAAAGGGCATCCGCGACGACTACGTCGTGCTCGTGGGCGGCGCGCCGCTCAACGAGGAGTTCGGCAAGGCTGTCGGTGCCGACGCCTATTGCCGCGATGCTGCCGTTGCGGTGGAAACTGCCAAGGATTTCATGAAGCGCAAGCACAACGTCCACGCCTCGGCCTGAGGCGTGGACGTTTTCGGCTTTCCTTCAAGAAATCAGTAGGTCGAGTTCTCTATATTGCGACCTGCGTCCTGCGTTGCATCGACCGCATTCGCGGTGTCGGCACCCACGCCGCGGATCGTATTTGCGCAACCGGCCGCAAAGCCGGCAACGAGAACGAGAACAGCGAGCTTTGAAATGGTGGATTTGGTCATCTTGAAACTCCGCATCGTCGATGCGCCCCTCTGGCGCGGTGACAGGTAACAGACATGCAACGCGCGGAACCCGAAAAGGTTCTCGTGATCGCCTGCGGGATGCTCGCGCGCGAAATCATCGCGGTGAAGGAGCGTCTCGGCCTCGACCATATCGAGCTGACCTGCCTGCCCGCTGAGTTCCACTACTATCCGGACCGCATCCCCGCCGCGATGGATGCGGCGATCGAAAAGGCGCGCGCGCAGGGCTATGCGCATATCTTCGCAGGCTATGCCGATTGCGGCACCGGCGGCATGCTCGACCGGGTGCTGGAACGACACGGCGTCGAGCGCATGGCCGGCCCGCATTGCTTCGCCTTCTACCAGGGTGAAGCCGCGTTCGCCCGCGTCGCCGACGACGACATGCTGTCGTTCTACATGACGGATTTCCTCTGCCGGCAGTTCGATGCCTTCTTCATGAAGCCGCTCGGCCTCGACCGCCATCCGGAGCTGGCTCAGGACTTTTTCGGGAATTACGAGAAGGTGGTCTATCTCGCCCAGACCGACGATCCGTCGTTGGAGAAGGTGGCGCAGGACGCGGCCACGATGCTGGGCCTCGCCTACGAGAAGCGCATGACGGGTTATGGTGATCTGGAGTCCGCCCTGGAGCAGGCAGGCCGTAAACAGCTTCCATAGGCGCATAACCGGCGCGATCTTGAAACGGCCCTATTCGGTCGCTGGGATCGTCGAAATCATTGGAGTCTGCCCATGCGCCGCAACGCCTTCTTTGCCTTCGCCCTTCTCGTCTCCACACCCGCTTTCGCCACCGGCGAAATCCTGGGTATCATCACCGAGGCGGACCAGGCCCGGCTGGACGCCTACGAGACGACGCGAGAGGCAGCCGTTGCGGAAGCGCGCGACGGCGGCACGCAGGAAGACGTTGCCGCCATGGAGCGCGCGCTCGACGCGCAGCACCAGTCCTTCGAGGGTTTCGACATGACGGGCGACTGGCAGTGCCGCACGACGAAAGTGGGCGGGCCGGCGCAACTCGTTGTCTACTCGTGGTTCCGGTGCCGGGTCACCGACGACGGGTCGGGCTGGCGGCTGGAGAAGCTGTCGGGCTCGCAGCGCACCACCGGCCGCTTCTTCACCGATTCCGACACGCGCCTGACCTATCTCGGTTCCGGCAGCATTCACGATGCAAAGCCGGCATCCTACGGCTCGGGACCCGAGAGCGATCAGGCCGGCTACGCATTCCGGACCGGCGAGGCCGAATGGCACATCGAATTTCCCGCCCCCCACTACGAATCGAAGCTCGACATCCTCGAATTCCGTCGCTGAACCACGTCGTTTTTGAAGGCGCGCGCGTCGTCTCGCAACAAGCAGCCGCGCGCGCTTCCGCGCAATGCTCGCCGTAGAGTGAGGAGAACGGCCGCATGGCGGATCTTATCGTCGTCTACTGGCGCGACATCCCGGCGCAGGTGATCGTGAGGAAAGGGCGGCAGAACGCCAAGCGCGAGCTGCCGCTGCGCTTCACCGAAGCGATCGACATGTGCGCCATGCGGACCGGCGCCGGCGACACCGACGCCTATCTGGCCGAGTGGCGCAAGGCCGATCCCCAACCGGTCGGGGACGACCTCGAAGCGGAAGCCGAGAAGGCGTTCGCCGAATTGGACGCGGCCTACGGCCGCGAACGTCTCGTCGCACTCGTGAAGGCGGGCGGAAGGGACAATGTCTGACAGGCAGCCAACGACGGTCACCCAGGCCACGCAGGTCCGCAACGCGGCACCCAAAACCGCTTACAAGCCCGCCGACGTATCCCCGCAGCGGCGCGTCCAGCGACGCTATACGATGCGGCTGTGGTCGGTGCGTCACTCGCGCGGGCTCGAATGGTTCTACGAACGCTTCGCCGACGCCTTCCTGCTGCTGCACCCGCTGTGGAAGGCGGTCGGCTATTCCCGCGCCGAGGCTCCGGTCAAGTTCGTGGAAAAGCGGGTCAAGGGCCTCCTGTTCGACTGCCGCATGTGCGGCCAGTGCGTGCTTTCCTCCACCGGCATGTCATGCCCGATGAACTGTCCGAAACAGCTCCGCAACGGCCCCTGCGGCGGCGTGCGCGCCAACGGCAATTGCGAAGTGGAGCCGGATATGCCCTGCGTGTGGGTGAAGGCGTGGGAAGGCTCTCAGCATATGCGTCACGGCGATGCGATCCTCGCCGTGCAAAAGCCGGTCGACCAGTCTCTGCGCGAAACCTCCGCCTGGCTGCGCGTGACGGCACGCGCTGCGGCCGAGCGGGAGCAGGCGAAGGCCGCATCCCGATGACTCCTTCGTTTCGTCACGCCCCCCTCTGTCCTGCCGGACATCTCCCCCACGAGGGGGGAGATCGGACGGCCGCTTGGATTTCGCCAACGACCACGGTTGCAGAAGGAACGGCAAGCAGGATGATGGCTGATCTCCCCCCTCGTGGGGGAGATGTCCGGCAGGACAGAGGGGGGCAACATAGAGCGCCACCGCTTCCTTCCAAGCGGGAGCAAATACGATGACCCCCTCCCCGCGCCCGCCCCAGCAGGACGAGAACCCGGCAGGCATCGACCTGCCGCTCGACCCGCTGCCCGGTCATTCCTCACGCGGACGGCTGGAGCGCATCCTGCGGCGCGGCGAGTTCGCAGTGACCACCGAGCTCAACCCGCCGGACAGCGCCGATCCAGAGGACGTCTACGAGCGTGCCAAGGTCTTCGACGGCTGGGTCGACGCCATCAATGCCGTCGATGCGTCGGGCGCCAACTGCCATATGTCCTCCGTCGGCATCTGCGCGCTGCTGACCCGCATGGGTTATGCGCCTGTGTTCCAGATTTCATGTCGCGACCGGAACCGTATCGCGATCCAGGGCGACGTGCTCGGCGCCGCCGCCATGGGCGTGGCCAATATGCTGTGCCTCACTGGCGACGGCGTACAGGCCGGCGATCAGCCCGGCGCCAAGCCCGTCTTCGATCTCGACTGCATGTCGCTGCTGGAAACAGTCCGCACCATGCGGGACGAGCAGAAATTCCTCTCCGGCCGCAAGCTGACGACACCGCCGGCCGTTTTTCTGGGAGCCGCCATCAACCCGTTCGCCCCGCCCTATGAGTTCCGCCCCCACCGGCTGGCCAAGAAGATCGCCGCCGGCGCGCAGTTCGTGCAGAGCCAGTACTGCTTCGATGTGCCGATGTTTCGCGAATATATGAAACGCGTCAACGATCTGGGCTTGACCGAGCAATGCTACGTGCTGTGCGGTGTGGGGCCTCTCGCGTCGGCCAAGACGGCGCGCTGGATTCGCGCCAACGTGCCCGGCATCCATATCCCCGATGCGGTGATCGCCCGGCTTGAAGGCGCGGCCGACCAGAAGAAGGAAGGCAAGCAGCTCGCCATCGACATCATCAACGAGGTCAAGGAGATCGAGGGCGTTTCGGGCATCCATGTGATGGCCTACCGCCAGGAGGAATTCGTTGCCGAGATCGTGCACGAATCCGGCGTCCTGAAGGGCCGTCGCCCGTGGCGCCGCGAGCCGCGCCCGGACGACGCCATGGTTGCCGAACGCCTCGACCATATTTTGCACGACAGCCCCACCGAAACGCCGCAGGCTATCGTCAGCCAGGCCGCCAACTGAATTCGCGCTTGCAAGCGCCCCCCATTCGGGACATCCCGACAAAGAACGGAGACACCACATGACCCGCACCATCGTAGCCTCGGCGAGACGGGAGATCGTCATCGGCTTCGACCAGCCCTTCTGCGTCATCGGCGAGCGCATCAACCCGACCGGCCGCAAGAAGCTCGCCGCCGAAATGGTCGAGGGCAATTTCGAGACGGTGAAGAAGGATGCGATCGAGCAGGTGCAGGCCGGCGCGACCATGCTGGACGTCAATGCCGGCGTCACCGCCGTCGATCCCAACGCGACCGAGCCCGCCCTGCTGGTACAGACGCTGGAGATCGTGCAGGGGCTGGTGGATGTTCCGCTGTCGATCGACTCCTCCGTCACGGCCGCGATCGAGGCGGGCTTGAAGGTCGCCAAGGGCCGCCCGCTCGTCAACTCCGTGACCGGCGAGGAGGAGAAGCTCGAAGCCATTCTGCCGCTGGTGAAGAAATACGATGTGCCTGTGGTCGCCATCTCCAATGACGAGACCGGCATCTCCATGGATCCCGACGTGCGCTTCGCTGTGGCAAAGAAGATTGTCGAGCGAGCCATGGACCACGGCATCAAGCCTGAAGACGTCGTCGTCGACCCGCTGGTCATGCCGATTGGCGCGCTGGGCGATGCAGGCCGTCAGGTCTTCCAGCTTCTCTACCGGCTGCGCAACGAGCTCAAGGTCAACACGACCTGCGGTCTTTCCAACATCTCGTTCGGCCTGCCGCACCGCCACGGCATCAACGCCGCGTTCATCCCGATGGTGATCGGCGCCGGCATGACGTCTGCGATCATGAATCCCTGTCGCCCGCAGGAGATGGAGGCCGTGCGCGGCGCCAACGTGCTCAACGGCACCGACAAGGATTGCATGACCTGGATCAAGACCTACAAGGACTACAAGCCCGGCGAACACGCGACCCCTGCCCCGGTGGCCGTTAGCGCACCCGGCGATGCGGCGGCCGGCAATGGCGGCCGCCGCCGCGGTGGGCGCGACGCCCGCAGGGCCGCGGCGGGATAGTACCCAGGCATACCGATCGGAAACGCTGTGCTCTATGTTGCCCCCCTCTGTCCTGCCGGACATCTCCCCCACAAGGGGGGAGATCAGCCGGCCGCCTCGCTTTCGCCAATCGC
>JAEWFU010000438.1 GCA_023388675.1 Pseudomonadota bacterium
GGCTCGACCGTCATCGGCCCGATGCTGGTCGGCCTCAACAAGCCGGTCCAGATCGTATCGCTGAACGCCAAGGACTCCGACATCGTCAACATGGCTGCCATCTCCGCCTACAGCGCGGGGGCATAGACCGGACCGGCGACGCATCGGGCGTGATTGCGCCCGATGCGGTTCTTCAGCCGTGCCTGGCGACCCAGCTCTTCATCGCAGCCGTCAGGTAGTCGGTCAGCCCTTCTGCGATAGCTTCATATCGCGCCCTGAAGTCGGGATGCATGTAGATGTCAGCCAACCCGGCATAAGCCTGCGGCGGGCAATCGCGGTTCCAGCTCTCGGCAACCCATTTGCGGTGACGCTCGATGACCGGCTCAAGTGCAGCCCCCTGCGGCGGCACACCGCTACGCAGCGCATCGGCGAACGCATCCTCGATCTCCTTCAGTTCACCCATCCGCGCTGCACGTCCCGCCTCCGTCAGTTCAGCCATCGCAGGCCGTGCGGCTTCGATAGCCGACTCCATCTCCGGCCCGTATCTGTCCACCAGCCACTGCTCGTGGCGGGCCTGGGTCTCCGGCGAAACCACGCCGGAATAAAGTTCCGCGTCTTTCATGGCGCGCTTTCCTTTCAGGCTTGCGATCGTCCGGTCGATTGTCCTGACCATGCCGGCGTAGCGTTTCGCCTGCTGCTGCAGGTGTTCGCGCTGGGCCTGCAGCACCTTCAACCGGTCGAAATCCGGTGCATCAAGCACCGTGGCGATTTCAGCAAGCGGCATCGACAATTCGCGATGAATGAGAATCTGCTGCAAGCGCAGCAATTCGTCTTCGCCGTAGTGGCGATAGCCATTGCCGGCGACGAAGGCGGGTTTCAGGAGCCCTATCTCATCGTAGTGATGGAGCGTGCGCACCGAGACGCCCGCCACTTTCGCCAGCCGCTTGACCGTATACGTCTTCATCGCCGTTCCACTTGCTCGAGGTTGGGCAGATAGCCCCTCACGCAGCGTGAGGGTCAAGCGTGCGGCACGAGACCAATTTGAGCGCGTCTGGGGAGGAATATCAGCCTGCCGAAAGCGAAGCGGCCAGCCGCTTCGGCGCCTTCTGCAGCCATGCCGCGCGCAGCCTATGCGCCAGTTCCTCGTCGGATATGAAGCGGATGCGCACCAGCATCGCCGGCCAGCCGCTATAGTGAGGTGTTTCGAAATAGAGGTCGGGTGCCGCTTCGAGCAGCATCTCCTTCTCGTCGAGCGCGACCATGACGACGACGGTGTCTGCGTCCTTGACCCGGGCAAAGCCCTTGCCGCGCACTTTCAGCGCGGGGGTGCCGTACCATTCGCCGGCGTCGACCTCCGGTAGGGCGGACGCCGACCGCTGGAGGCGCTCGAAGGCAAAGGCAAGATCGCCGAACATGACGGCAGCATGCGCGGATGCGCGCGTGGCTACAAGCGCTCCGTCACCGCATCTGCCAAAGGTTGACAGCCGCCTCAGGCGGCGAAACGCTGCGCCTCTGCGCCGTAATAGTTGATGTAGCGCGCGGAGATCGTCTCGACCGGCAGGACGATGAAGACGTCCGTGGTGCCGAAATCGTGATCGATCACGCAACCGTCGCCGATCTTGGCGCCGAGCCGCAGATAACCCTTGATCAGCGGCGGCATCGCGGTCAGCGCCGAGCGCGCGTTCACCGCCTCGGCCGGCATCAGATCCATCGGATGATGGCGTCTTGCCACTGCCGATACGCGCCAGTCGCCCTCCGCACCGCAATTATGGGCAAGGAACGACAGCGCCTCGGCATGCGCTGCCGGTACGGTGCCGTGAAAGGACGCGCACCCGGTCATGACGCCGATATCGTAATGGTTCACGTAGGCCCAGATGCCCTGCCACAGCAGCTCGATCGTACGCTTGGAGCGGTAGTCGGGCAGAACGCAGGAACGGCCAAGCTCCAGGAAGCGCAGATTGGGGTGACGCGACACCAGCTTGTCGAGCTCGAACTCGTCGCTCGAATAGAAGCCGCCGGCCGCGAATGCGCTTTCCTGGCGCAGCAGCCGGTAGGTGCCGACGATCCGGCGATGGTCCGGCCCCTCGAGCGACATGTCCATGACCAGCAGGTGGTCGCAAACATCGTCGAAGCGGTCGGCGTCGCGCCGGTCCTGCATGCCCGCGACATCCGCGCGGTTGCCGAGTTCTTCCCGGAAGACGCGATAGCGCACTTCCTGCGCAGCCTCGATCTCGGCAAGGCTGCATGCAAGGCGCACCACCATCGTGCCGATTCGGCCCAGCGGCTGTCCGGCCAGCAGGGCACGGCCCTTGGCGCCCTGCCCGGCAAGGCAATTGCTTGCAGCACGTTCGGTCATGGCATCCTGCATGGCTGATTCTCCTCGCTGCAGCCACTGATCTGTCGAGGCTATACGGACAGACTGCAACAGGACTGTGACCTATTCCACCCCTCGGCCACGACAGGCCGGCTAATTAGCCGGAGACTCATGTTCTTGTGTGGCTGTCCACCGCGTCCGCTATCGTGACCGGATCGACCGGTTTGGTGAGGAAGCCGGTGGCTCCATGGGCGATGACCCCATGGCGCGTCTTTTCCTGGCTATCGGCGGAGAGCACGAGAATCGGCACGGCAGGAAGTCCCTTCGCCTCCTCGTGCTTGCGGATGTGCGCAATGGCGTCGAGCCCGTCCATTACCGGCATATGCAGGTCCATCAGCACGATGTCGTAGGTATGCGCGCTGCGCGGCGCTGTCAGCGCCTCGACGGCCGCCTTGCCGTTGCGTACCACCTCGACCCGATGCCCGGCCTTTTCGAGTGCCGAGCGCGCAAGCAGTGCGTTGATCTCGTTGTCCTCGGCGATGAGTATGCTGCGCGAGCGCGAAGCCTGGCTGCGTTGACGCCCGGCGGTATCGCTTTGACCGCCGGGAGCGGCAGGCCTGGACGGTGAGGCGAGGAGTACGCGCAGCAGCGTCTCGCCGCGCACGGGCCGCGCGAGGAAGGTGTTGTAGCCGCTTGCCCGGTATTCGGCGAGCTGGCCGCGATCCGTCGGCGCTATCAACGTAATGGCCTCTGCCGGGTTGACGCCCGCCTTATGCAATCTCTTGAGCAGCCGGCCGTCGACACGCTCCAGCGACGCATCCACCAGCACCACGTTGTAGCCCTGACCATGAGCGCGCGCCGCCGCTGCCGCCTCCTCGACCGTGCGGGCGATTTCGGCCAATCCGGCGTGCGCCGCGATCGTGCGGGCAATCCCCTCGGCCTCCATGAGATTGCCGGAGATGATGACCGCCCGGCAGCCCGAAAGAGCGCGCTCGAAGTCGATCGGCCTCTCGACGGCATCCACGACCGGCAGGAGGATGGTGAATTCGGAGCCTTCACCCTGCTCGCCCTCGACATCGATCGAACCGCCCATCGCCTCGACGATACGCCGCGAAATCGCCAGGCCGAGGCCCGCGCCGCCATGACGCCGTGTCGATGTTCCGTCGCCCTGCTCGAATTCGTTGAAAATGCGGTCGATGTCCTTCTTCCGGAGTCCGGGGCCGGTATCGGCAACGGAAATGCGCAGCCGCCGCCCCGGTTCCGTATCGTATATGTCGACGCTGACCAGCACGCCGCCGGCTTCCGTGAACTTGACCGCGTTGCCCACGACATTGAGCAGTACCTGCCTGAGACGACCGGGATCGGCGGAGATGAGTTCGGGAACGTCCGGCGCGATATGGCAGCCGAGCCCTATGCCCTTGCCATAGGCGCGCGGCGCCATCAGCTCGACCACGTTCTCGACCAGTTCGCGCGGACTCACCGGCTGGGGCTCCATGTCGAAGCGGCCGACTTCGATCTTCGAATAGTCGAGCAGATCCTCGATCAGCGCCAGCAGCGCGGAAGCGGAGGTGGAAACCGCCGCAACGTAGGTCTGCTGTTCGGGCATCAGCTTCGTGTCGGCCAGCAGCTTGGCCATGCCCATAATGCCGTTCATCGGCGTGCGGATCTCGTGGCTGACGGTCGCCAGGAAGCGCGACTTCGCCTGGTTGGCCGACTCGGCGCGCTCGCGCGCGTTGATGAGCGCCGTCTCCGCGCGCTTGCGGGCCGTGATGTCGCGGGCGATGGCGCGATGCGAAACGGCGTTGTTCTCCTTGTCCCGCACCGAGAGCTCGATCCAGGAAAACCAGCGCACGCCCGACTCCGTCCGGATCGCCACGTCGGCGGAACTCAGGCATTCGCCGTCGGCGAAGGCGCCGTCCGGCACCACACCGATGTCGATACCGAGCTCCAGCAGCTTTCGGCCTGCGAGCGCTTCCGGCTTGCAGCCAAGCATGTCGGACAGGACCCGGTTGGCGTAGACGATGCGTCCCTCCCGATCCCGATGGACGACGATGTCGCCCAGCGCATCGATCAGCCCGTGAAAGTGCTCCTCGCTTTCCTGAAGCTCCCACATGCGGTCCGCGAGGCTTTCGATCTCCTCGCGGCTGCGGCTGACGTTCTCGTCCAGCAGTGACGTCAGCCGGCTCTCCTTGCGCATCCCGCGGATCTGCATCACCAGCGCCGCAAGGCCGATCAGGAGGAGCCCGCCCGTGACGATCAGCGAGGAACCCGTGAGGTGAGCCACGCCGGCAAGCGACAGCAACGCCACGACAAGGGCCGGTCGCCCCAGCGAACGCCGCCAGCGAGGCGCAGGCGCATCCGGCGCCAGAGGCGGCGGGCTTACGCGCAGGCGCGCAGGCGCAGCGACCTTTTCGGGCTCCGCTTCCGCTGCCGTCTCGAACTGGTTCTGCTCCACCGTCATCGTTGTGGACGATAGCGAAGAAGGCTTAGGGAAGCTTTTGACCGTTCGCTACAATTTTAGCGAGCGGTGTGCCTCTACATCTCGATGACCAGCCGGCCCCTCACCTTGCCCGCCACGATGTCGTGGGCGGCATTGACGATCGCGTCGAAGGGCATCAGCGTCGACAGGGCCGTCAGCTTGCCGTGGTCGAGGTCCTGTTCGATACGGCGCCAGGCCTCCAACCGGATCTCGCGCGGCGCCATCACGGAATCGACGCCCAGCAGGGAAACGCCTCTCAGGATGAACGGCGCAACGCTACCGGGCAGGTCCATGCCGCCGGCGAGACCGCAAGCCGCCACCGCGCCGCCATAGGCCGTCATCGACAGCACGTTGGCCAGCGTGTTGCTGCCCACCGCATCGATGCCGCCCGCCCAGCGCTCCTTGGCGAGCGGTTTTGCCGGCGCTTCCAGTTCCTCGCGGGCAATGACTTCCGCCGCGCCCAGCTCCTTCAGGAATCCCGCTTCCGCCGGCCGCCCCGTGGAAGCGATGACGTGATAACCGAGTTTTGAAAGCACCGACACCGCAACCGAACCGACGCCGCCGGCAGCACCCGTGACGACGACCGGTCCCCGCTCCGGCGTGATGCCGTGCCGCTGGAGCGCCATCACGCACAGCATCGCCGTATAGCCTGCCGTACCGACGGCCATCGCGTCGACCGGCGTCATGGCCGCGGGCAGCGGCACCAGCCACTCGCCCTTGACCCGCGCCCGCCCGGCAAAGGCGCCGTGATGCGTTTCGCCGACGCCCCAGCCGTTGAGGATGACCCTGTCGCCGACCTTCCATTGCGCGTTGTCGGACGCAATCACCGTGCCGGCGAAGTCGATGCCAGGAACGAGCGGCCAGCGGCGGATGACAGGCGCCTTGCCGGTGATCGCCAGACCATCCTTGTAGTTGACGGTCGTCGCCTCCACGGCCACCGTGACGTCGCCGTCCATCAGCTCGTCCTCGCTGAGTTCCACCATGTCGACGGACTGGTTCTTGTTCTCGTCGCGCGAGACGAGCAGCGCCATGAACGTGTCGGACATGATGGCTTCCTCCGGGTGGCTGTTTCGGACGACTGTGGGGTGCCGCCGCGCGGAGGTCAACTGCACGGATTATTGCGCGTTGCTGCCCCGCGAGCGCCGCCAGAGAATGAATTCCTGCAGGATCACCAGCGCGGCGCCCACGGAGATGAAGGCATCGGCAAGGTTGAAGATCGCGAAGGACCAGGTGGGCAGGTGGAAGAGCACATAATCGATGACATAGCCGTGCCAGACGCGATCGATCAGATTGCCGAGTGCGCCGCCGACGATGAGCGCGAAGCCGAGACGGGCAAGGCGCTGGTTCTCATCCGTGCGCAGCGCGATCCACGTCACGATACCCACCACGCCCAGGGTCAGCACGATCAGCCCGACGCTGCCGAGGTCGGAAAACATCGAAAAGGCAATGCCGGTATTGTGGGTGCGGAAAAGCGCCAGAAACGGCAGCACGGGCACCTGCACGTGCATGGCAAGCTCCGTCTCGACCAGATATTTGATCCATTGATCGACGGCCACCGCGAGGATGACGACGGCGGCGTAAAATCCCCGGCTGTTGAAATTCAATTCTCGTCCTTTCCGACCGTCGGCAGGGCATGCCTGCGAATTTCGTAGAGGGCAACGCCGGTGGCCACTGCAAGGTTCAGCGAATCCGCACGACCTGTCTGCGGGATACGGATCAACGCGTCGCAGGCTGCGGCCAGTTCGTCGGGCAGGCCCTGCTGCTCGTTGCCCATCACCAGGACAACGGGACCTTTCGCATAGTCGACCGTGCGGTAGTCGACCGATCCCTTCAGATGAGTGCCGACGAAGGTCGCATCGACGCCCTTGCGCCAGGCCAAGAACGCCTCGACGCCGGCCCTTGCGACCGGAACCGCGAATACCGAGCCCATCGTGGCGCGCACCGTTTCCACCGAAAACGGGTCGGTCGTCTCGCCGACCAGAATCACGCCTTTGGCGCCGACGGCATCGGCCGTGCGGATCACCGTGCCGAGATTGCCGGGGTCGCGCACGCGGTCCAGTGCGATCCAGACGTCGCCGTCAGCGGGGCGGATGTCCTTGAGCGCAGCCCAGCGCTGCTGGAACACGCCGACCACCATCTGCGGGTTGTCGCGCCGGGTGATGGCGCCCAGCACCTTCTCGCTCGCTTCCAGCACGAGACCGCCGGCGGCAACCGTGCGTGCGGCGATCTTCTCCACCGTCGGATTGCCGCGCTGCGCCTTGGCGAAGACCAGCGTGCGGATCGTCCAGCCGAGATCGAACGCGTCGATCACAAGCTTCAGCCCTTCCGCCATGAAGGCGTTCTCGCGGTCGCGGAACTTCTTCATCGTCAGGGCGCGGATGTCCTTGACGATGGGGTTCGAAAGGCTGGTGACCTCCTTCACCTGCCCGACACGCCGGTTGTCACTCATGCCGCGCCCCTCCCGATGCGAAAGCGCCGCCCCTCACCCTTACCCTCTCCCCGTGAAGGACGGGGAGAGGGTAAGGGTGTGGGGCAGTGCCGACGGCGACGGTAAAAACCCTCATCCCGCCACCCATCGTGAAAACAGCGAGGTCGAGAGCGCGCGGCCGGCGGATTTTTCGCGGATCACCAGTTCGCCGGATTGCACCTCGCCACCCATGCCGGCGAAGGTATCCCTCATCAGCGCATGGATGGCGAAGAACGACGCGCGGATCGAATAGGCGGTCAGCACCACCGCCAGCGGCTTGGGCGACAGGATTTCGCAGCAGATGTCGGCCATGACCGGAAGATCATCGAAGAGCTGCCAGACCTCGCCCTTGGGCCCGCGCCCATAGGCGGGCGGGTCGAACAGGATGATGTCGTAACGGTTTCCGCGCCGTTCCTCGCGCTCGACGAATTTCATCGCGTCCTCGCAGATCCAGCGGATCGGCTTGTCGGCCAGCCTTGCGAG
>JAEWFU010000481.1 GCA_023388675.1 Pseudomonadota bacterium
GCCATCGGCCGGGCTGACGACCAGCCGATCGTCGACCGGCGTAACCCGCTCCGGGTCGCGGAAGAAATAGGCGCACCAAGCGGTCAGGATCGCACCGATCCAGAACAGGCTGGTGGAAAAGAAGCCCAGAACAACCGCAACCAGGCCGAAACCCGCGATGAAGGGATAACCTTCGCGGTTGATCGGCACGAACGCGTTCTTGATGGTGTCGACGAGGCTCATCGCGGCCAAGGCTCCCGGTGGTGAGGCGTCTGATTACAGAAAACCGCCCGCCGCCGCAATGCGCAGCATCCTTATCCTCACAAGGCAAGCAAAGCCTGGCGCCGCCTCACGCGCGACCAAACCCTTCGTGAAACCTGTTTCCCCGACGCTCGATCATGGTCTAATGCGGAAGAGACAGGAGGAGGGAAATGGCCGTACGCGAACGCAGGATCAGGTTCCGCCAAATCCGCACCTTCCTTGAAGTTGCGCGCCAACGCAGCGTCAGCCGTGCAGCCGAACGGCTGAACACCGCGCAGCCCGCAGTTTCGCGTTCGCTGCGTGAACTGGAGATCGAGATCGGAAGGCCCCTCTTCGATCGGACGTCGGACGGGCTGGTCCTGACCAAGGCCGGCGCCAAGCTCTACCACTTCGCCGATATGGGCGTCGCCCACCTGTCGACCGGCTTTGCGGAAGCCTCCGGAGAGGGACAGGCGGAAGTCGTGACGCTCGGCGCCCTGCCCAACATCACAAGGCGGGTGCTGCCCGAGGTGGTGATGGCATTCAAGCAAATTCATCCGGAAGTGGTGGTGCGCCTGCTGACTGGAACGAACATGGATCTTCTGCGGCGGCTGCGGACCGGCGATCTCGATTTCGTCATAGGCAGGCTGGCCGATCCCGAGACGATGACCGGCCTGAGTTTCGAGCATATGCTTTATGAAATCATGGCGTTCGCCGCCCGTCCCGGTCATCCGCTCGCGCGCAAAGAGAGCGTTACGCTGCCGGAGATAAACCAGTATCTCGTGATCATTCCGCAGCCGGAAACGGTGATCCGCTCCGAACTCGACAAGTTCATGATCGCGCAGGGACTGCCCAGGTTCGCAGACACGATCGAAACCACGAGCTTCGAATTCGCCAAGCCTTTGCTGCTCTCAACGGATGCGATCGTCGCCCTGCCGCTGGGCGCGATGGAGCCCGAGCTCGGCAACGGCGTTCTGTGCAAACTGGCCGCGCCCACCGAGGCGCTGCGCGGGCCCGTAGGCATTTCCTTCCTGCCCGGTCGGCAGCTTTCGCCGCCGGCCATGTTTCTGCTCAACATGCTGCGCGAGCGGGTCGCCAAACTGAACCCGCCCGCGCTCTCATAACAAAATTGATATAGCAGAACCGGCTATTCTATTGGCCCTCGGGCGCACGGCGCGATACCTGATCGGCACTGCCGAAGATAGGAAAGGGAGGAGTCCATGCTTCGTCATCTTCACGGCCTCGCGGTCGCAGCAGCCATCGCGGCCGGATCGATCGCCACTGCCCAAGCCGAGACATATTCTCTCGAAGGGGCCGGCATGGCCTCTCTCACCGGCATCGTGCCGCAGTCGCTGGCTTCCTATGCGTCAAAGGAAGGTGTCGATATCCAGGTGGTTCTCGGCCAGACACTGACGAAATCGGCGCTGAAGGTCGCCGCCGGCCAACTCGACATGGCCGTCATACCGCCATCGGCCCTCGAAGCGATGAAGAAGGGCGCCGGACCCTACGCCCAGCAGGGCGAGCAGTCGGCCGAACTGTCCAACAATGTTCGCTCGCTGTTCGGATTTCCGGGCGGAACCTTCCACGCCATCGTATGGGCCGACAGCGACATCGACGGCTGGGAGGACATCAAGGGCAAGCGCGTCTATGTTGGACCGCCGGCAGGCGCCGCAAACGCTCAGATGCGCGCCATGATCGAGCAGGCAAGCGGATTCAAGGACGGCGAGGATTACGAGGGCATTCGCGCGCCCTGGGAAGCAGCCCAGCAATCGTTCCAGGACGGCCAGTTCGATGTGCATATCGCATCGGTCGCCGTCGGGCAGCAGTCGCTGAACGAGCTGAGCCTCCAGCGCAAAATCCGCATCCTCGGCATGCCGCAGGACATTCTCGATACCGATCCCTTCAAGGCATTTCTCAAGTCGAGCGCCCTGACCACCTCGGATATTCCCGCCGGCACCTATAGCGGCCAGGCAAACAGCGACGAGGATATCGTCTCGGTTGCGACCACCATGGTGCTCGGGGCGAGCAAGGACCTGGACGAAGACGTCGCCTATCGGGTCACCAAGGCCTATTGGGAGCATCTGGACGAGATGAAGCAGCAGAACTCGTTGATGCGCTCGATCCGTGAGAAAGAGCAATTCGTCAACCTGAACGTGCCGCTGCATCCTGGCGCCATCCGCTATTACGAGGAAGCCGGGATCGCGGTGCCGGACGAGTTGCGTCCGCAATGAATTGCAGCCGCCCCTTTTTGTGGGGCAACCCCAAACCGGCCGGAAACCAGTCATGACACAGCATGAACCAGCCGCCGCGCGGTGGCTCAATTTCTGCGCGCTCGCCATCGGCCTCTTCGTCGCCGTGGTGGGGCTGCTCAACGTGCTGCCGAGCTACGGTATCTTCCCCCGCTTTGGCCCCTTCTCCGTCGCGTGGTTCCGGCCGCTGTTCTTTGGTGCCGCAATCTGCACCGTCGTGCTGACACACCTCGCAGGGCGGCTCGACCAGGAAAAGCTGTCACGTCCCGAGATCCTGCTCTGGATCGCAATCGGCGCGCTGGGTGTGTGGGCGTGTTGGGACTATTACGTCATCTACACGATCCTGAACGAAGCGGTGATGTTCTTCATCATGCGCGAGACGGTCATCGCGCTGCTGGCGGCAGGCATCGTGCTTCTGCTGTGCTGGGCAAGCTGGGGCCTGCCGATCGCCCTGCTGGGCTTCATCGCGCTGGTCTATCTGGCAACCGGGCAATACTGGCCAGGCTTTCTGCGAACAGCGCCCAACGACTTCGTCGAAACCATAGCGCAGAACATCTGGTACGACGCCGATCAAGGCATCCTGGGCTCGATCATGGCGATCATCCTGTCGACGGTGCTGCCCTTCATCATCCTGGGGGCGATGCTCGACGGTGTCGGCGCCGGTCAGTCGATGATCCGCATCTCCTTCCATCTGATGCGGAAGCTGAGAGGCGGCCCCGCCTACGCCGCGATCACCGCATCCGCAATGTTCGGCACCGTGTCAGGCAGCGCAGTCGCCAACGTGGTCGGCACCGGGGTGGTGACCATACCCATGATCAAGCGGCGCGGATTCTCACCCAATTTCGCCGGCGCCGTTGAAGCGACAGCCTCGACCGGTGGGCAAATCCTGCCACCCATCATGGGAGCGGCGGCGCTGGTGCTCGCCGACTACGTAGGCGTCAGCTACCTCACGGTCATCATTGCGGTGCTGACCCCGGCACTTGCCTATTATGTGTCACTCTACTTCGCAGTCTACCTGCAGACCCGTAAGCTCGGCGACGCCATCGTCATGACCCACGACGACACTGAGATCGAAACTCAGGACTGGCTGAACCTCGTCCTTGTCTTTGCTCCCATCGGCATCGTCGTCTGGCTGCTGATCGGTGGCATGTCGCCCTCCGGCGCATCGATCGCGGCGATCCTCGCGCTGTTTCCGCTGTCCCTCATCAATCCCGCTGTCCGCCGCAACCCGCTGCGGATCGTGGAGGCGCTGGCGCGTGGCGGGCAGACGGTAGCGCGACTTGCGATGGCCATCGGGGTCGTCGGCATCATCGTCAGCGTCCTGTCTGCAACCGGAGTACCGACCAAATTCGCCGTGCTGCTGAATTCAGCTTACGACGCCTCGCTCCTGCTGGCGCTGCTGATTGCGGCCTGCGGCTGCGTAATCCTCGGCATGGGCATGCCCACCCTGCCCGCCTATATCGCCATTATCGTCGTGATGGGGCCGACGCTGGCGCAATTCGGCGTGGAAGCCCTGACGGCACATCTCTTCGTGCTTTTCTTCGGCACCGCGGCAGGCATCACGCCGCCCGTGGCGATCGCTGCCTATGCAGCAGCGGCCATTGCGGGCGGCAAACCCATCGGCACGGCCATCTCTTCGACGAAGGTCGGCGCGATGATCTTCATTATCCCGTTCGCCTTCGTCTACAACCCGATCCTGCTCGGCGTGTCGGCCGCAGGCGTCGACTTCGGCATCGGCGTCTATCTCTGGGCCGTGCTGCGACTGGTATTGGCCATGTATCTGTGCCTGTCGGCGTTGATCGGCTTCGACCGCGCAAAGCTGACGCTGCCCGAAAGCGGACTACGTCTTGCCGGCATGATCCTGCTTATTTCCCCCGAGACATGGCACGAGCTCACAGGCTTCGCGCTCGGCATCGCGATGATCGCCCTGCACGTCATACGCAATCCCCAAATCGAACCGGCAAAGGCAGGTGCATGATGGGCCGAACAGTCCGCAACATCCTCTTCATCATGTTCGACCAGCTCCGCTGGGATTATCTTTCCTGCGCGGGCCACAAGACGCTGAGCACGCCGAACATCGACGCGATCGCCGCCAAGGGGGTCCGCTTCACCAACGCATATGTGCAATCGCCGATCTGCGGCTCCTCGAGGATGAGCTTCTATACCGGCCGCTACGTCCATTCGCACGGGGCGCAGCGCAACAACTTTCCGCTCAAGGTTGGCGAACAGACGCTGGGCGACCATCTGCGCGCCAACGGCATGGACGCCTACCTGGTCGGCAAGACGCACATGCAGGCGGACGCGGAAGGCCTTAGGCGCCTGGGCATCGCGCCAGACAGCGTCATCGGCGCCAGGCTGTCGGAATGCGGCTTCGACGTGATCATCCGTGATGACGGACTGTGGGCGGAGGGCGTGGACGGCTACTATGACGAGAGCCGCTCGCCGTACAACGAATATCTCAAGTCGCGCGGATACCCGGGCGACAATCCCTGGCAGGACTACGCCAACTCCGGCATCACCGGAGATGGAAAACTTGCCTCAGGGTGGCTCTCGCAATTCGCGCGCTACGAGGCCAACGTGCGCGAGGAAGACAGCGAAACGCCCTGGCTCACCAGCGAGTGCATCGATTTCCTCGATGCGCCCGGACGCGACGACCGCCCGTGGCTCTGCCATCTCTCCTACATCAAGCCCCACTGGCCCTATATCGTGCCGGCGCCCTATTTCAGCCTCTACGATGAAAAGGATGTGCAAGCGCCGATCCGCGACGAGCGGGAACGCGAGAACGCGCATCCGGTCTACGATGCCTATATGCAGACGGTTGTCGCACGCGGACAATCGCGCGACGACGCCCGCGCCAACGTCATCCCTGCCTATATGGCGCTCATCAAGCAGTGCGACGACCAGATGGGCCGTCTTTTCGCCCATCTGGAGAAGACGGGTCGCATGGACGACACGCTGATCGTCCTGACCTCCGATCACGGCGACTACCTTGGCGACCACTGGCTTGGCGAGAAGAACTTCTTCCACGAGCAGGCGGTCAAGATTCCGCTCATCATCTACGATCCCCGCGCGGAGGCCGATGCCACACGCGGGAGCGTCTGCCACGCGCTCGTGGAGGCGATCGACCTAGCGCCCACATTCATGGAAGCCGTCGGGGCCAACCCACCCAAGCACATCCTCGAAGGGCGCTCGCTGACGCCATTCCTGCACGGCAACCAGCAGGAGAGCTGGCGCGACTTCGTCATCTGCGAGTTCGACTATTCCACCACGCCCATCGCAGACCGGCTCAAGATCGCCCATCGCGATGCGCGCGCGTTCATGATCTTCGACGGGCGCTGGAAGATGATCCACTTCGAGGGCGGATTCCGGCCGATGCTGTTCGACCTCCAGAACGACCCGGACGAATTCGTGGATCTCGGCGATGACGCAACCTGCGAAGCCGAAATCGATCGCCTCTATGAAAAGCTAGGGACCTGGGCGCGCCGACTTTCGCAACGCACCGCCGTTTCCGACGAGGAACTCGACCGGCTCAAGGGCAAGAGCGCGAGACGCGGCATTCTGCTGGGGCTCTTTGACGGGACCGAGGTGGACGAGGAACTCACCGTCAAGCTTCGCCCACGGCCGGTGGCCGATTTCCGGACGCGCAAGGCGGCGGAGTGAATGGCCGATGCAGGGCTTGCTCGATACTCTGAGAAACATCGTCAGGCGACTGCGCATGACGCCCGGTTCGACTTACCGGCCCGAACTCCACTACATGCGCGGCCCTGGCCCTGCGACACGACGCCGTGCGCCGGAGCGGGAGAATACCGCACCCGGCGGATAGGACCGTCAACGCGATCTAGACCTCTGCCGTGCGGCGGCGGACGACGACGCCCATCTCGTCGGTTTCGCGGGCGCGGCGCAGCTTCTCTTCCGCTTCGGTCGCCTCGCGCTGGCGATCCCACATCGATGCGTAGAGGCCTCGCGCGGCCAGCAGTTCGGCGTGGCGGCCGCGCTCGGCGATGCGGCCATCCTGCAGCACGATGATCTCGTCGGCCGAAATCACGGTCGAAAGGCGGTGTGCAATGACCAGCGTGGTGCGACCGCGGCTGACGAGATCGAGCGCCGCCTGAATTTCCTGCTCGGTCTGCGTGTCCAGCGCCGACGTCGCCTCGTCGAGCATCAGCACCGGGGGCGCCTTCAGGATCGTGCGGGCGATCGCGACGCGCTGCTTCTCGCCGCCCGAGAGCTTGAGACCACGCTCGCCGACCATGGTCTTGTAGCCATCCGGCAGAGCGGCGATGA
>JAEWFU010000476.1 GCA_023388675.1 Pseudomonadota bacterium
CTGTGGCCAAGGTGCGGGCTCTGCGCAAGCTGTGGTCCAAGGCTCAGGAAGCCTGCGGCATTCCGCCTTCGCCGACCAAGGTGCACGTCGAGTCATCGTACCGGATGATGAGTGCGCGGGCGGTCGAGACGAACATCCTGCGCTCGACGCTTGCGGCGTTTGCCGCGGCGGCCGGCGGGGCCGACACGATCAGCGTGCTGCCGCATACGCTTCCGCATGGATTGCCAGAATCCGCCGCGCGGCGGCTTGCGCGCAATGCCCAGCTCATTCTAGCGAACGAGACCAATCTGAGTTTGCTCGGCGATCCGCAGACGGGCTCCGAGGATCTGGATATACTCACCGCTTCGCTCTGCGAGGCGGCGTGGGAGGAATTCCGGCAAATCGAATCCGAAGGCGGTCTGCTCGCCAGTCTCGCTGCGGGTCGGCTTCAGAAGCGGGTGGTCGAGGCCCGCGAAAGGCGCGCGCAGCGCCTGCGCGATGACCGATTGAAGATCGTCGGGACCACGCTGCACGCGCATGCCGGTGATGAAGAAGCTGCGCCCACCCTTTCGACCGAACGCCGCAATCCGCCGGCCGACGGCGTGGTATTCTGCGAGAATCTACCGCCCGTCCGCCTCGACGCGTTTCTGGACGACTGACCGCGCCGTTTGTTGCGACCAGTCTAAACGCCGAGTTCGACGATCTCCCATTCCTTGCCGCTGACGGTCACAACGTCTCCGACGCTCTTGCCGAAAAGCGCCTGTGCCATGGGCGAAACGTGGGAAATCTTGCCGTCGGAGACATCCGTCTCGTCCTCGCCGACGATCTTCCAGGTGCGACGTTCATCGTCCTCATTGACGATGGTGACGTGCATGCCGAAACGCACGACCTTGTCGTCATGCGGCTCTGACAGTTCCGCCGTTTCACGCCGCGCATTCCAGTAGCGCAGATCGCGCGAAACGAGTGCGATCCGTTCGCGCACGCCTTCCGCTTCCGCGCGTGCCAGTTCCTCGCGCAGTCGCGTCACTTCATGATCGATTGCGGCGAGCCCTTCGCGGGTCACAAGATTTCGGTGTTGGCTGACGGGCCGCTCGCCAATATCGGGCAGCGCCCCGTCGCCATCGTCTTCTCGGGTAAAAGCTCTGCTCATGACGTGAATTTAGGATCGAACCCCGACATCGGCAAGCGCAAGCCGATTTGCCGGTCGTGGCACGCTTCCTGCTTCGGCTTGTCTGACCGGCCGGGATTGTATCGAAGATGGACAGACGGAAGTTCCTCGCAACAGGTGTTGGCCTCGCTCTCGGCGGGCTTGCAACGCGTGCAGATGCTTCGTCACTGGCGGACCTGACCGTGAGCGCCGCCATCCGCGGCTCCATAAACGCTGAAGAATTCGGCGTCCGGCCCGGCGCCGTCGACGATCAGAGCCGTGCGTTCCAGAAGATGCTCGACGCGGCCGGCGAGCGCGGTGCTCCCGTATTCCTGCCGCCGGGCGATTATGTCGTCTCCAACATCCGCTTCCCGCGCGAGACGCGGCTGACTGGCGTTCCCGGCACGACCCGCATCGTCTACGGCGGCGACGGCTTCCTTTTCGTCGCCGAAGATGCCTCGACCGTGGATCTGACGGGTCTTTCGATCGACGGCGCCAACCGGCCGCTCCGCGAACAGACCCAGGCGCTGGTCGAGATGCGCCGTGTGGCCTCCTTCGCCATAGACCGATGCGAAGTGACCGACAGCGCGCGCTCGGCAATCGCGCTCGAACGCGTTTCGGGCTCCGTCGAGCGCTCGACCATCACGGGTGCTGCCGACTATGCGCTCTACAGCGTCGAGGCCGGCCGGATGCGGATCGCATCAAACGTCGTCGCCGACTGCGCCGATGGCGGCATTCTCGTTCATCGCTGGGAGGCGGCGGGCGACGGTTCAATCGTCATCAACAACCGTATCGAGCGGATCGGCGCGCGCAGTGGCGGCACCGGCCAATATGGCAACGGCATCAATGTCTTCCGCGCCGACAACGTTATCGTCGCAAACAACCACGTCGCCGACTGCGCCTTCTCCGCCATCCGCGCCAACAGTGCCGGCAACGTCCAGATCACCGGCAACCAGTGTCTGCGCTCGGGCGAAACGGCCGTCTACTCCGAATTCTCGTTCGAGGGCGCGGTCATCAGTTCCAACATCGTCGACGGCGCGGCAATCGGCATATCCATCGCCAATTCCAACGAGGGCGGCCGCATGGCCGTTTGCAGCGGCAACATCGTCCGAAACCTCGTTGACGAGGCTCCTTATGAAGCCTTTGAGGCCGTCGGTTTCGGCATCGGCATCAGTGTAGAGGCCGACACGGCCGTGACCGGAAACGTGATTGAGAAAGCGCCGCGCTATGGCATGATGCTCGGCTGGGGGCCGTTCCTGCGAAACGTCGCGGCCACCGGCAACGTCATACGCATGGCAGGCGAAGGCATCGCGGTCTCGGTGGTCGAAGGCACCGGGTCGGCGATTGTCGCCGACAACATCATCGAAGGTGTGGAGCGCGGCGTGGTTGGCTATCGCTGGGCCGACCCCGCCACCGGCGATCTCGCCGGCGATGACGAGACCCGCTTCGCGCATCTCGTGGTCGAGCGGAATCTCGTCAGCTAGGCAAGTTCGGCGGTCGGCCTCAGCCGGCCGACCTCGATTCCGTTCCAGTTCCGCATCACGGGATTTGCCATCTCCTCGAGCGCGGCAACCAACCCGGCCTCATCGGCAAGCAGCTTCGCGAGGATCGCGGCCACCGCCACCTCGGCGGCCCGGCTGGCGCCGTCGTCGCACTTGATGGCGATGCCCAGACCAAGCTCGGGCACGGCGCCGCAATAGACGCCTTCCGCGCCTGTCTTGACCATGATCCGGCCACTCGCCGCCTTCATCAGGCGGGTATCCAGCCGGTCTGTGCCTGCGACATAAAACGGTTCGGCCATGCAGGCGGCCAGGATGCGCCTGGCCGCGCGTGCGCGCTCCGTCCCGAGCCCCTGCCCCGTCGCCATGCGGGCAAAGCCGCGCGCCAGGTTCTTCAGCGGCACCGCATAGGTCGGGATCGAACAGCCGTCGGTGCCGCAAACATCGGCCCCGTGAGCGGCGCCGGTCACCGCCTCCATCGCCTCGCGCACCATCTCCTGCAGCGGATGCCCCGCGCGCACGTAGCCGCGATGCTCCAGCCCCACATGGCGGCATGTGCAAAGGAACCCGGAATGCTTGCCGGAGCAGTTGTTGTGGCGGGCGCCGGGCTTGCCGCCGCCGACCGCCAGCTCCAGCGCGGCCTCCTGCCGCGATGGCCAGTGCGCGCCGCACTCCAGCGCGGCCTCGTCCAGCCCGGCCTTTGCAAGCATGGCGGTCGCGAGTGCGGCATGTTCCGGTTCCCCGGAATGCGACGCGCCGGCCATGGCGATCTCGCGATCGCCGAAGCCGTAAGCATCGGCAGCGCCCGATTCCACCAACGGCAGTGCCTGAATGGACTTCACCGCCGATCGCGGAAAAACCGGCCGGTCGACGTCGCCGACCGAAAGCACCACCTTGCCGTCTGCATCGACCACCATGGCCGCGCCACGGTGCCGGCTCTCGACGATGTTACCGCGCGTGACTTCAACGAGGACTGGGTTTGCCATTATCTCACCGGAATTTCACGTTCCGAGGGCTGTAATCGCTCGCATCATTCAAGGCAAAGGCTTTCGCTTGTTCCAGATTCTGAAGGGCACATTCGCCATCTTCGTGGTCGTGTTCCTGTTGCCGGTAGCCGCGACCACGGCTTGGTGGGCTGCGCAGGATCGTCCCGCCACTTGGCGGGCGGCCAATTGGGGGGCCAGCGGCGTGCTGCCGCCCGCGCAGGAGGCCGGGGCCGCCATCCATGTGCTGGCAGCGCGCACCGGAGGCCTCAAGGGCGCTCTCTCGGTCCATAGCTGGATCGTCATCAAGCGTCCCGGCGAAGCGAACTACGAGCGCTACGACAAGGTCGGCTGGGGTATGCCGATCCGGCGCAACGGCTATCCCGCCGACGCCCACTGGTATTCCAACCGGCCGTTCTTCGTCCATTCCATCACCGGCGCGGAGGCCGGGCGGCTCATTCCTCAGATCGACGCTGCAATCGGAAACTATCCCTGGCGCAACAATGGCGGCTATCGCATCTGGCCGGGGCCGAACTCCAACAGCTTCGTCGCTCATGTGCTGCGAGAGGTACCCGGCATCGGCATCAGGCTGCCGCCCAACGCCACGGGGCGCGATTACGCGCCGGGCTTCGCAGCCTTCCGCCTGGCGTCCGACTGGCGCGACCTGCACGTCACGCTGGGCGGGCTGGCCGGCTTCGCCGTTGGCGTTCGCAGCGGGCTCGAGGTCCATCTGCTCGGTCTCGTCGCCGGCGTGGATTTCGTGAACCCGGCGCTCAAGGTGCCGGCATTGGGCAGCGTCGGCATTGCCGACCTCTGGTAGGCTTCAGTTGCGGTGCGAGAGCACGTTGAGCAGCTTGCCGGTCGGGTCCTCGATGAAGAAGCGCCGCACGCCCCAGGGTTCGTCGGTCAGGTCGTGGATGAACGTGCAACCCATCGCCTTCGCCCTGCGATAGGCTTCGTCGACATCGTCGACTTCGATCGACAGGTCCGGCACGGGGGTGCCGGAGCCACCTTCGGTCATAACGCTGACCTGCGGGTTTATCGCCTCCTCCGAGGCGAGCGTCACGATCCAGCCAAGGTCCATCACCGTGTCGAGCCCGAAGAGCCCGGCATAGAAATCGCGGACATCGGCAACCCGGTCCGACGCGATATTCGGAACGATGCGCAAAACCGTCATTTCGTCATCTCCTGAATGTTTGCATCGCCCTTGTCGACCGCTCTACTCGGCGAAGGCACCGGCAAGCGCGCTGCGCAGCGTGTTCTCGTCGCCTTCCGCGCCATAGCGGATGTCGTCGATCACATAGACACCGCCCTCGCCCTTGACGAGTACCAGCCGATCCGTCGCCTTCGCGCCCTCCTCGTCCGGAAACGCGTATTTCACCTCGGCGACGACCTTGTCGCCTTCCGCGACGGATGCGCCCGGCTCGCAGACGGGCGCATAGTCCTGAAAGCCCTGGTAGGGGACGCCATCGCCCAGCGGTGGCTTCTCGTCGGGAGTTTTGGCCTGTATCGCCGCGTTCTTCTCCAGCGCGGCCGTCACCACCTCGGTCAGGCCGGGGCTCAGCAGATAGATCCGTCCGGCTCCGCCATCGGCCTCGCGCAGGCCGCAGAATGCCTGCACATAAGCGTCGACGTCGGCATCCTGCGCGAAAGCCACAAAAGTGGTGGCAAGCGTCATCGCCAGGACCACAGCCCATTTCCTCATGTCGAATAGTCTCCGTGTTACGAATTGTCCCGGCGGATGATGCCGGCTGCCATGAAGCCGCCGTCGACCGCGATCGTCTGGCCGGTAATGTAGCTGGCCTCGGGCGACAGCAGGAACGCGATCGCCGCTGCAACCTCGTCCGGCTCCCCGTAGCGCCCTTGAGGCAGGCGATCGAGCCATTGCCTGCGGGCGTGCTCACCATGCAGCCTCGCCACCATCGGCGTGTCGATCGGCCCCGGCGCTACGCAGTTGACCCGCACCTCGCGGGTGGCAAGTTCCACCGCCATCACCTCCGACATCAGCCTCACGCCTGCCTTCGACGCGCCGTATGCGCAGCGGCCCTGGTTGGCCCGCAGGCCCGAAACGGATGCGATGTTGACGATCGCCAGCGTCTCCGCCATCCGCTCCACAGCCGCCTTCGAGGCGATCAGCGTGCCCACGAGGTTGACGTCGAGCACTTCGCGGAACTTTTCGGTCGTGGTTTCCATGAACGAAACGTCCATGGCGATGCCGGCCGAGTTGACGAGCCCGCCCAGTGGACCCAGCGCATCGACGGCCTGATCGAAGGCTTCCGCGACCATCTCCTCGTCGGTGACGTCGACGCCGATGAAGACCGCGTTCTCGCCAGAAAACATGTCCTCGGCGGCAACGAGCGCCATGGGAT
>JAEWFU010000021.1 GCA_023388675.1 Pseudomonadota bacterium
ACGCCGAGCCTCAGGCGGCCTTCGATACCGTTCCCGAATGCGAGATCGATGCGGATATCGTCGACAACTGCCGGATCGAGGTGCCGAGCGAACGCAGCGTCGACCGCGCTGACCGGAGCGCCTGCGAAATGGCGCATCAGGTCGATGAAATGCACGCCGTCGTTCTCGATCAGCGACGAATCGGCTCGCATCCGCTTCCAGCCGGAGAAATCCCCCTCCATCAACAGCAGCTTGCCGATCGCGCCTGTCTCTAACAGCTCGCATGCGCGGCGCACGAGCGGATGACAACGCAGCACGAGGCCGACCTGAACCGGCACGGTTCGGGCCGCCTGCACGAGCGTCTGCGCCTCGCCGAGCGAGCGGACGGCGGGCTTTTCCAGCAATACCGGCTTGCCGAGCGACAATGCCTGCAGCGCCAGCGGAAGATGATAGGCCGGCGGGGCGACGACATCCACGACGTCTGCCTGCCACATCAGGCTTGCCGGCTCCTCGGCAACCAGTGCCGGCTCGACGCCGCTTGCGATCGCCATGCCGCGCGCCGCCTCCGACGGGTCGCTCACCATGAGCCGAACCGAGGGATCATAGTCGCGCCACACTTTCGCATGCAGCATGCCGAATGCGCCGAAGCCGCAAATCAGGACGGAGCGCCGTGCCTCAGCCATCGGCGCGCCCTCCTTCGAGCAGCCGCGCTTTCGCCTGGCCCAGCATGCGCCGTACGGGCGGCAGCGCCAGCACGATCATCAGCAGCACCAGCAGGGCGATGACGGCGCTGATCGGCCGCGTGACGAAGGGGATCGGGTCGCCCTGGGTCAGCGACAGGCTGCGCCTGAAATTGTTGTCGAGGATCGGCCCCAGCACCACGCCGAGGATCATCGGCGCGATCGGGAAACCGGTCTCGCGCATCAGGAAGCCGATGAGGCCGAAGCCGATCATCACCCAGACGTCAAACAGGCGTCCGGCAATCGCAAAGGAGCCCACCGCGCACAGGACGAAGATGACGCCCATCAGCCATTCGCGCCGCACCTTGAGGATCAGCAGCAGCGGACGGGTGAGCAGCAGCCCCAGCACGAGCATCGCGACGCTCGCCCAGAACACCATGGCGACGACCGAATAGAAGAAGTCGGCCTGGGTGACCATGATCAGCGGGCCGGGGCGCAGGCCATGGATCACCATCGCGGCCAGCAGCACGGCGGCGGGCGCGGAACCGGGGATTGCCAGGGTAAGCACCGGGATCAGCGCGCCGGGCACGGCCGCGTTGTTGCCTGTTTCGGCCGCCAGCAGGCCGTCGGTCGAGCCCTTGCCGAAGTCGTCGGGTGTCTTCGACGCACGCTTGGCGGCCGCGTAGGAGACCCACGCGCCCATATCCTCGCCAACGCCGGGCACCACGCCCATGAACGTGCCGATCACGCCGGATCGCAGCCAGGTCCGCACATATCTGAACGACGTCAAGGCAGACCGCAGCACGCCGCCGACCTGCGAGGCGACCAGCGTCGTCGCCTCCTGCCGCATCACGACGAAGACCTCCGCGCACCCGAACGCGCCGACGAGGACCGGCAGCAGCCCGAAGCCCGCCTCAAGATCGAGGATACCGTAGGAATAGCGCGAATAGGCGTGCAGGCTTTCCTGCCCCACCATCGCGACCAGCAGCCCGAGAAAGCCAGCGATCCAGCCCTTGAGCGGATCGTCCATCGATGTGAGCTGGCCGCAAAGCACGATGCCGAACACGGCAAGCCAGAAAAATTCGAAGGAGGTGAAGTCGAGCGCGAATTCGGCCAGCCACGGGGCGATCAGCGCGAGGCCGACCATGCCCACCATCGTGCCCAGGAACGAGCCAGATGTCGCCACCGCCATCGCCTCGCCCGCCCGGCCCTGCTTGGCCAGCGGAAACCCGTCGAGCGCCGAGGCCGCATTGGCCGGCGTTCCGGGAATGTTGAGCAGGATGGCTGTCCTGCCGCCGCCATAGATCGCGCCGATATAGACGCAGATCAGCACCAGGATCGCGGTGTTCTGCTCCATGGTGAAGGTCAGCGTGGTGACGAGCGCAACGCCCAGCGTGGCGGTGAGGCCCGGTATCATGCCGACCACGATGCCGAGCAGCGTCGCCCAGACGACGACCAGTATGTCCGCGGACATGCCGATCGCGACGACCGCGCCGAGAAATTGATTCAGACCGTCCATGAAACCGATCGCCTGGCCGTATACCGCGCGCAAAGACTAGCGCGATCCGGCGCGCAGGACGTGCCGGACCGCGTCTGTTGGATGCTTATTCCGGCTTCGGGATGCCGAACTCCGACGGGTCGTTCGGCGCCGCGCCGCTTTCGAACTGCTGCCAGGCGTTGATCGAAAGATACGGCATCGCGGCCTTGACCGCTTCCTCACCGTAGGTCGCGTTGAACAGCGCGCCGCGCTCGGCAGCATGCGCCTTCAGAACGTCCGAGCCTGCGATCTTCTCGGCCCAGATCCTGTCCATCGTGTCGAGCACCTCCTGCGGCGCATCGGCAGGAACGAAGACGCCGAAATAGTTCGGCGCGCTGGCAACCTCCGGCAGCCATTCGGTCACCGGCGGTACCGTGCCGAAGCCTTCGAGTTCGAGCGGCTGGTCGGCCACGACCGCCAGCGGGCGCAGCCGGCCGGCGCGGATCATGTCGACCTGCTCGGTGGCGGTCGCGGCGGTGAACTGCGTCTCGCCGGAAACGGTCGAGATCACGGCCGGGTTTCCACCCTCATAGACGATCTGGCGATAGTTGATGTCGGCCGCCTTCTCCAGCGTCTGCATGCTGATGGCGGTTGCGGAGGAAAGGCCGCCGGACGAGACGGTGATCGCTTCTTCAGAAGTCTTCAGCGCTTCGAGAAGATCGCCGAAATCTTCCCATTCGCTGTCGGTACGAACGGAGATGAGGCCCGGATTGGCGACATGCAGGTACAGGCGCCAGTCCTCGAGCTTCGCGTCAAGCGTACCCAGCACCGGATAGGCACCCAGGTCGGCCACCGCGCCTGCAGCCATGGTCATGCCGTCATGCGGCGCTTCCCACACGGAGCGCGTGCCCGTCGAGCCGGACGCGCCGGGCTGGTTGAGGATCACGACGTTCTGGCCGAGCGCCTCGGAAAGCTCGCCGGCGACGACGCGGGTGACGGTATCGGTCGAGCCGCCCGCCGACCACGGCACGATGATCGTGACCGGCTCGCTGGGCTTCCAGTCCTGCGCAACGGCAGGCCCGGCGACCAGAAAGGCCGCTGTCGCGGCGATGAATGCGTATGCCTTATTCCCCATCTCTGTTCCCCTAACTAACCAAACGGTTAGATAATAGGAGAGAGAATCCGCAGCCGAGTCAAGGGGAAGATTCGACTGATAGGCAGGCT
>JAEWFU010000046.1 GCA_023388675.1 Pseudomonadota bacterium
TCGGCGACCGCATCATCCAGATCGTCGCCAGCATCATGCGCTCCACGGTCAAGGAGCGCACCTTCGTCGCCAGAACGGGCGGAGAGGAATTCGCCGTTATCCTCGAGGGCTCGGGCGAGGAAGCGACTGCAAGGCTGGCGGAGGAAATCCGGCAGGCGGTGATGGAAGCGCCGTTCGTCAATGTCGCGAAAGGCACCAATTACGGGCCGATCACGATCTCGCTGGGCATCTGCATGGCCACGCAGGCACAGAGCCCCGAAGATCTCTACGTGAAGGCCGACCGCGCGCTGTACGCGTCCAAGTCGGCAGGACGGAACCGCGTGACGCACTTTTCCGCGCTGTCGGCCAGCAACTTCGCCAAGAACTGGCTGATCTATCGCGGCGACTAGCCGAACCCCGGCTCGCTACTGCAATCAGCGCGCGGACAGGTAGGGTCCGACGGTGATCAGGCCTATTGCCGCAACCGCAGCCAGAATGCCCAATCCCTGAAGCGTGTCCACCTTTTCGCCGAACCAGAGGAAAGCTACGAGATTGACCGCGACAAGCTGGATGACCGCTGAAAGGCTGAGAGCCACCCCCATGCCGAACTCGCGGATCAGGCGCAGCATGATCAGGTTGCCGGCCGTATAGAGTGCCAGAACCAGCGCCAGCCGCCAGTGGCTCGGGGTTATCGTCCAGCCCTTGGCGGCGCTGGCAGCCAGCACGAAGATCACGGTCGACGCGCCGAGTTGAAACAGTCCTGAATAGGTCACGACGCCTCCGGGTCAAACGGCAAGGAAACGCGGGGGCAGAAGCCTCCGCGTTTCGACGCTCTGCGCCCGCGCCGGCGTTCCGTCAATAGGCCGCTCGCGCCAAGGCTGTTGGCGGCGCGCTGCGATGGCTGTCTTTTAGCCAAAGTTCGGATACATACCATTTCCAGGCAGGGGAAGGCTTGGGCGGTTCGCCCAAGCTTCAGGACCGGGGTATTCATGGCAGCCAGCATTCTGACGTCGCTGAAGCGGGAATTCGCGGCCAGCCTGCGCCTGCGCGTCCTCATTCTGACCCTTGCTGCGTTCGTCGCCGTCGCGATTCCGGCCGCGATTGCCTTTACCTGGATCGTCGACCGGACGGTGGTGACACTGGGCACGCTCTTCGCCGAGCGGCAGATTCTCTACGACCGCTATCGTGGCCTGGAGGCGCTGCGGCGTGAGGTCGCCCTGGCTGAGACCCTGATGCGCTCGCCGACGATCATCGACTGGGCGCAGGACGAACTCGATGTCGACCGCAAGGCGCGCGGGATCGCCGAACTCGAGCATTTTCGGCGAACGTTCATCGATCGCAGTTATTTCTTCATCGTCGGTTCGTCCGGCAATTACTACTTCAACGACCAGGACGGCACCTATACCGGCAACCAGCTTCGCTACACCGTTTCCCCGGACACGCCGAGCGACGACTGGTACTACAAGACGCTCGCCGCCGGCCCCGGCTGCCATCTCAACGTCAACCACGACGTCGTGCTTGCAGTGACCAAGGTCTGGATGAACTGCGTGATCGAGCAGGAAGGGGACGTGCTGGGCGTCGTCGGCACGGGTATAGACCTGACGACGTTCCTGCGCGAGGTCGTCGAGAGCGACCAGCCCGGCGTCGAAAGCATGTTCGTGGACCGATCGGGCGCGGTGCAAGCCAGCCGGGATGCCAGCCTGATCGATTTCCGCAGCCTGACCAAGAACGACAGCGACAAAAAGACGTTCTTCCGCTTCCTGGATACGGAAGCCGACCGCGCAACGTTCGCGGCAATGATGGACGCGGTCGCAGAGCAAGGCGGCGGCAAAGCGGAGGCCCGGTTCCTTGAGGTAAGCGGCGCCACCATGCTCGTCGGTGTCGGCCATCTGCGCGAGCTCGGCTGGTATAACGTCACCCTGATGGATGTCGGCACCATCATCGACCGCCGCCTTTTCGGCCCCATCGCCGCCCTGATCGGGCTGGTGATGCTGTGTGCCGCTGCGCTTGTAACCTATCTGTTCAAGCGCAGCGTGCTCGATCGGCTGGCGCGCACGGAGACCGTGGTGCGACGCATCGAGGCCGGCGATTTTTCACAGGCCGCCGACGAGAAGGGCTCGGACGAGATCGCACGGCTGGCGCAGACACTGAACGTGATGGCACGGGCCGTAGGCTCAGATCGGGCCATGCTGGAGGCGGCGGTGCGCCAGCGCACCGAACAGCTCGAACGGATCGCCTATGTCGACCAGCTCAGCGGCGTACTGAACCGGCGCGGCTTCGTGGAAGCCTTCGCGCAGGAAGAACGACGCATGGCCATCAACGCGCCGCATCCCGGCCTGCTGATCCTCGACATCGACAACTTCAAGGCCATCAATGACGGCCATGGCCATGTGGTCGGAGATGTCGTCATTGCCGAGGTCGCGCAGCGGCTGCTTGAAGTGACACGCGAACAGGATTTGTGCGCCCGCTGGGGCGGCGACGAGTTCGTGGTCATCCTGAAGGCCTGCGACATACGCTCACTGGCGGTCATCGGCGACAAGATACTCAACGCGATCCGCTCGCGCCCGATCGATATCGCAGGCGGGTCGAAGCTGCGCGTCACGACCTCTGTCGGAGCACACCTGGTCGGCGCTTCGGACACGCTCGAAAGCGCTGCGAGCAAGGCCGACCACGCGCTTTATGCAGCCAAGCAGCAGGGCCGCAACCGCATGGTCATCTACGATCCGGCAGAGCATGGCGAAGCTACCGACGCAAGCAGGGTAGTGGCCTGAAGCGGCAGGCCTTCGCCGGCATGCCGCGGCTCCCGCGCACAGTGTTCGCCGCCGCCTACTTCGTGCCGTACATCCTGTCTCCGGCATCGCCGAGGCCAGGCACGATATAACCCTTCTCGTTGAGCTTCTCGTCGATCGACGCGGTGAAGACCGGCACGTCGGGATGGGCCGAGGTAAAGCGCTCGATGCCCTCGGGCGCGGCCAGCAGGCAGAGGAAGCGCAGATTGGTCGCGCCGCGCTGCTTGAGCTTGTCGACGGCCGCGATGGCTGAATTCGCCGTCGCCAGCATCGGGTCGACCACGATGACGAGACGATCCTCGAGGTCGCTCGGAGCCTTGAAGAAATATTCGACGGCCTCGAGTGTGTCGTGATCGCGATAGAGGCCGATGTGGGCGACTCGAGCAGCCGGCACCAGGTCGAGCATGCCGTCCAGAAGACCGTTGCCGGCGCGCAGGACCGAAGCGAAGACCAGCTTCTTGCCTTCCAGCGTCGGCGCCTCCATCGTCATCATCGGCGTCTCGATGGTGCGCGTCGTCAGATCCAGCTCGCGGGTGACCTCGTAGCACAGGAGCAGCGAAATCTCGCGCAGCAGGCGGCGGAAGCTGGCCGTGGAGGTTTCCTTGTCGCGCATGATGGTGAGCTTGTGCTGGACAAGCGGATGATCGACCACGGTTACGCCATTCATGTGCCTTGCTCTCCGAAAACCATTCTTGTCGCGATACTAACCACTGTGCGGCAAACGAGATACCGTGCGCGCTTCGACAACCACAAATTTGTCAGTGACGCGCCGCGGGACCATCCAGCCGCGCCAGCAGCGCCGTCCGCGTCTTTCGGTCGACGAAGGCTGCTTCGATCGCGACGCGCGTGATCTGCGTCAACGCCTTGTCGGACAGGCCGAAATGCTCGACCGCCACATCGTATTCGCGCTTCAGCGACGTCCAGAAATAGGGCGGATCGTCGGAATTGAGCGTGACCTTGCAGCCTGCCTTGCGCAGCGCCGGGAACGGATGCTCGGCAAAGGACGGGAAGACCTTCAGCTCGATGTTCGACACCGGGCAGACCTCCAGCACGATCCCTTCGTCCGCGATGCGCCTGACCAGATCGGGGTTCTCGATCGCGCGAACGCCGTGGCCGATGCGGGAGGGCCGCAGATGGTCGAGCGCGGCCTGCACGCTTTCCCAGCCCGCAAGTTCGCCGGCATGGACGGTGATGCCGAGGCCTGCCTCGCGCGCGATCTCGAAGGCGCGGACATAGTCCTCGACCTCCCCGAAGCGCTCCTCGCCCGCCATGCCGTAGCCCGTGACCAGCGGATGGCCGCATTTGGCCGCAAAGCGGGCCGCGGCCTCGACCGATTCGACCCCGAAATGACGCACGCCGGTGACGATCATGCGGCCTTCGATGCCGGTTTTGGCCCTGGCCCGCATCATCCCCTCGCCCAACGCGTCCGTATAGGCCTTGGGGGAAAGTCCCGCCTTGGTGGCGTGGTCGGGCGAAGTGAAGACCTCCGAATAGATCGTGCCGTCGCGGGCAAGACCGGTCAGGTAGTGGTCGGTGAGCTTCGCGTAATCCTCTTCCGTGCGAAACAGGTCGGCGGCGAAGTCGTAGGCCGCGAGAAAGGACGTGAAGTCGTGCC
>JAEWFU010000096.1 GCA_023388675.1 Pseudomonadota bacterium
TGGTGATTTCGGACTATTCCGACAATCCCGGATCCGGCGCCTATGGCGACGCGACAACCCTGCTTCGCGCGATCCTCGAGGCCGGACTGGCCAATGTCGGTTTCCATGCCATTTGCGATCCCGAAGCAGCGCTCAAGGCGCAGGAAGCGGGCGTCGGCAACAGCGTACGCCTGAAGCTGGGCGGCAAGGTCGACCCGTCCATCGGCGGCGCGCCGCTGGATGTGACCGCGGAGGTGGTGACGCTCTCCAACGGCCGCTTCATCGCATATGGCCCCATGGGTGGCGGGGCATGGCGCAATCACGGCCTCAGCGCGCTCTTGCGGGTCGACGGCGTCGAGATCGTGGTGATCACCAACAACGGTCAGGCGACGGATCTGGCGCAGTTCACCTCACTGGGCGTGGACCCGCATCGCAAATCCACGCTTGTGGTCAAGTCGATGCAGCATTTCCGCGCTGCCTTCGAGGCGATCGCCCGCAAGGTGATCGAGGTCGACACCGGTGCGCTGTCGACAAAGAACTTCTTCGTTCGTCCCTACAGGCACATCCGGCGGCCCATCTGGCCGCTGGACGAGATTTGATCCAGCCGGCGGGGTGTCAGCCCGCAAACGCGAAGGCGCGCCGGGGGTTCTCGACGAAGAACTTGTGCACCAGCTTCTCGCCGTCGAAGCCGGCTTCCCCGGCCTCCTCGACGAAGCGCGGCTTCCACTTTTCGAGGATGAAGCCCATGCCGAGGCCGCCTTCCCCATAGCTGGCGAACATCGTCCGCCGCGCGATATCGCCGCCGACCATGATCTGGTCTTCGTGGCCCCAGCGCACGAGGTCCAGAATACAGCGGGTTCGAACGTCTTCGGAATAATATTTGACCCGTGTAATGCCGTCGAAGGAGAAGAACGCGCCGGTTTCGGCCACCTTGCGGTGCAGCCACGGATCGGGGTTGCGATCAAGGTGAGCGATGGTGAGCCGCGTCGGATCGACGCCTTCCGCCTTGACGAGGTCTAGCTGCTCGAGCGCCATCGTGCCGAGTTCGGTGTGCGAATGGATCGGCGCGCCCGTCTCCTTGTGGGCGTCGAGGACCGCCAGCAATATCTTGATCTCCGCCTCGTTCATCGTGTTGTAGCCGGTCCCGAACTTGACGACGCCGCCCCTGATATCGGTGCCGTCCATGCCTTCGGTGACTTCGGCAACCACGTGGCGCGCCAGCGCATCGCGGCTCTGCGAAGCGATCCACTGGTTGAAGGTCATCCCCTTGCCGGGCATCGTGCCGGGCCACATGATGGCCTTGTTGAAACCGGCTGTCGCAATCACCTGCACGCCGGCTGCGTCCGCGATCCGCTTGACGGTTCCGACATCGCGGCCGTAGTCGATCGCCGTCGCGTCGTAGATCGTGCGCCCGCCCGCCTTTGCGAAGAGTTCCAGTTCCGCCTGCGAAGCCTCCGGACTGTCGAGCAGAAGGTCGGTATCGCCCTTTTCCTTCCAGAGCTGCGGGATGCAGTAGATGTGGTCGTGTGCATAGGTCACGCCCATTTCCGAAGGGTCGATGTCACCACTGACGGTTCGAACGAAGGCCATGATCCATATCCTTTGAAAATATTTTTCTCGGAGATTATACCTGATTTTCAGGCATCATAAAGTCTCAACAGGTCAATACGAAAATAATTGCAATAGCGCTCGCTTTTGGTAGGTTGGCCATCGCTGCGTCGTCTGCAGCGCAAACCGTGAGAAGCGCATGGCCAAGATCCGCACCGTTCTGGGCGACATCGGCACCGACAAGCTCGGGCTCGTCTACACCCACGAGCACCTGATTACCTATCCTCCGGCAGTCCAGAAGGATCGCGATCTCGAATTGTCGAGCTACGAATGCTCGTTGCGCGAACTGGTCATCTTCAAGGAGTCGGGCGGGACGCTGCTTGTCGAGGCGACGACGCTCGACTACGGGCGCGACCCGTCGGCGATGGCGCGCATGTCCGCCGAGGCGGGCGTGCCGGTGGTCGCCGTCAGCGGCTTCAACAAGGCGGCCTATTTCCCGCGCTGGGTCGAGACGACGCCGGTCAACGGCATCGCCGACAAGCTCGTGCGCGACGTGATGGAAGGCATGGACGGCGGATCGCACAAGGCTGGCCACCTGAAATCCGGCGGCTCCTACAACTTCATCCATGCGCTGGAAGACAAGACGACCCGCGCCGTCGCGCGTGCGCACAGGGAAACCGGCGCGCCCGTCTGGCTTCATACTGAAGCAGGCACGATGGGCCTGGAGATGCTCGACATCCTCGAAAGCGAAGGTGTCGACCTGGAAGCGGTCGTTGTCGGCCACTCCGACCGCAATCCGGACCCGTGGTATCACGCCTCGATCGCCAGGCGCGGCGCGACCGTCCAGTTCGACGGCGTCTCCAAGGTCAAGTACCATCCAGATTCCGTGCGCATCGCCTGCATCCGGGCGCTGGTCGAGGCCGGCCATGCGTCGCGCCTGATGATTTCGGGTGACATGGGACGCGCCTCCTACCTCGCCGGCTATGGCGGCGGGCCCGGCTTTGCCTTCATCGCGACGAAGTTCATTCCGCGCATGCGCGAGGAGGGCATTCCGGACGACGTGATCGACACCATCTTCAAGAAGAATCCGGTGCGCTGGCTCGCCCGGTTCTGAGCCTTTGAGACCAACGACCAGCGGCGAGCTATCATGACTGTCGAAGCCAAGAACCTTTCCCGCGATGCCTTTGCCGCGCGCATCGCGCAATGTCCCGCGGTGATCCTGCCTCTCGGCGCCACCGAGCAGCATGGCTATCACCTGCCGCTCGGCGTCGACATCATTCTCGCCGAAGCGCTGGCCGTCCGGGTCGCCGAGGCCACGGGCGCCACCGTCATGCCGGCGATGCCCTACGGCTATTCCTGGGTATGGCGCGACGCGCCGGGCTCGGTGACGGTCGAGTCCCGCACGCTCGAGGACGTGATCGTGCAGATCGCCGAAAGCCTTGCCCGCCACGACGTGCGCCACGTGTTCCTCATCAACGGGCACGAGGCGAACGGCGCCACCATGAAATACGCCTCCCGCCGCCTGTGGGACCATGCCGGCGTCAAGGTCTGGCGCCTGTTCTATCCGGATCTGGGCTCCGTGATGGCCGAGCACTGCGAAAGCCCGACCTGGCACGGCATCGTCCATGCCTGCGAGTTCGAGACGTCGCTGATGCTCGCCGTCGCTCCCCACCTCGTCGAAATGGACAAGGCGGTTCGGGAATATCCGGCGCGTGACCGGGGCTATTTCCAGGGCGGCCGCCCCATGGGCGAGCTCAGCGAGAGCGGCGTTTTCGGAGACGCCACGCTCGCCACCGCCGAGAAAGGCGAGGCGATGCTCTCGATCTTCGTGGACTCCATGGCGCGCGCCGTTCGCGAGATTTGCGCGGAAGCCTGACGTGGTCCATATCGGTCCCATCGCCAAGTCGATGCAGGACCGACCATGAACGACGTCTTCAGCCGCATATCCAAGATCTATCCCGGGCTGAAGAAGGCCGAGAAGAAGATCGCCGACCTCATCCTCGCCGATGCGGATTTCTTCCTGCGCGGCTCGATTACCGATGTCGCCGAGGCAGCCGGCGTTTCGGCCTCGTCGCTTACCCGTTTCAGCAGGCTTCTGGAGGTGGAGGGCTTCCGCGAGCTGAAACTGTCGATCGCCCAGGCCAAGAGCGCGCAAAGTCCCTATTACCACCAGTCCATCCAGGCGCTCGACGAGGTCGAGATCGCCGGCGGCAGGCTGGAATATCTCTATCTCCAGCAGGTCGTGGCGTCGCTGAACTCGACCTTCACGCGGCTCAACCCGGAGGCGCTGGTCGACGCCATCCGCGCGATACGCTCGGCAAGGCGCATACGCACCTTCGGCGTTGCCGTGTCCGGCCTCATCGCCTCGGAAACGGCAATGCGCCTGATGCGGCTTGGCCTCGAGGCGACCTATGTGGCCGACTCGCATTTCATGCGCATCGCCTCCAGCCTGCTGGGCGAAGGCGACGTCGCCATCTGCATCTCGCACACCGGCCATTCGCAGGAAGTGCTCGACGCGGCCGACATGGCGCGGCGCCAGGGCGCACAGGTACTGTGCATGACCGCACCGCATACGCCGCTTTCGCGCAAGGCCGACATCCTCCTCGAAATATCGGTCTTCGAGGAGATCGACATCTATACGCCGTCGATCTCGCATTTCGCCTACCACTACGTCATCGGGCTGCTGGCATTCCACATCGGGCAATCGGCCGAACTGGACCGGGAGGGCCTTCTCGCCAAGATCAAGGCTGGCCTTGCGCGCGGCCGAAGCCCGGAGCCCGGACAATGAAAATTTTTGCATGAAAAAAATATAGAAAAATCAAAAAGATGCAAAGTCGTTAGCCGAAAAGGAAAATCTTTACATTTCCGGCTGGGCTGTTAGAGTTTCCTCGATGGAAGCTGGTGCCGCTCAGCGTCGCGGGGGTGCCGGACAACGCAAAGGGGAACTGCAAATGAGATTTTCCGGCATCTGCACGGGCGTGGCGCTCGCACTTCTCACCCAGGCTGCCTATGCGCAGACCGAGGTGAAGCTTCATCCCGGTCTCGGGCCCGCCGATGGCGCCGGGCTCGTCGACGCTTCGCGCTACGAAGCGCGCCGCGACGGCAAGTATACGATCGGCTTCTCGAACGTGTTCACCGGCAATAGCTGGGTCGTCCAGCTCCTTGCCGAAGCGGAATGGCGCGCCGCCCAGTTTCCCGAGATCGAGCGTTATATCGTCACCGACGCCAATTTCGACCCGTCAAAGCAGGTCGCCGATGTCGAGGACATGCTGGCACAGGGCGTCGACGCGATCGTCATCAACCCGACGTCGCCGGTTGCCGTCGTGCCCGTGCTCGAGAAGGCTTATGACGCTGGCGTGGCGGTGATCATCGTCGCCGCCGACGCCGAGACGGACAAGGCGACCGTCCGCATCCTCGCCGACCAGGTCAAGTTCGGTCGCGACGGCGGCGAGTTCCTCGCTGAATCCATGGGTGGCGAAGGCAAGATCATCGCTCTGCGCGGTATCGCGGGCATCTCCGTCGACACCGACCGCTGGGCGGGCGCCGCCGAGGTATTCGAAAAGCATCCGGGCATTGAGGTCGTCGGCGAGGTCTACGCGCAGTGGGCCTATGATCAGGGTCGCCAGGCCTGCGAAAGCCTTGCGCTCGCTCACCCGCAGATCGACGGCGTTTGGTCATCGGGCGGCGCCATGACACAGGCCTGCATCGAGGTCTTCAACGAGCTGGGTCGCGATCTGGTCCCGATGACCGGCGAGGCCAATAACGGCTTCTTCGGCGCTTGGAAGGAGAACCAGTCTGCCGGCTTCGACTCGATCGCGCCGCAGAACCCCACCTGGATGGTTGCCGAAGGCGTGGCCGCCGCCGTGGGTGTGCTCAACGGCCAGGACATCTACGCCGAATACAAGGTCGTCGCCGAGCCCTACACCTCCGCCGACCTCGACGAGCTCTATCGTCCGGATCTCAACGATTCCTACTGGGTGGGCTCCATCCTGCCCGACGATAAGCTGAAGGAGCTCTACGGCAACTGAGGCTATCGTCGTCCCGTCGGCCCGGCTTGCCGGGCCGGCGGCATGCGCAGCGTATTGCGCAAATCTGTGTTTCAAGTTTGGATGCGATGGTGGCTGCCACTCCCCTGATCCAGGTCGAAGGCCTCAGCAAGAGCTTTGGCCCGGTCAAGGCGCTGCGCGACATGCGGCTCACCGGCCATGCCGGCAAGGTCCACGCCGTCATGGGCGAGAACGGAGCCGGCAAATCGAC
>JAEWFU010000140.1 GCA_023388675.1 Pseudomonadota bacterium
TGCCGGTCGAAGAACAAGGCCTGGCTGATGAGTGCCTTGACCATGTCCGGATTGAACGGTTTGGTAACGAGGAAAGCAGGCTCCGGGCGTTCGCCGGTGAGCAGCCGCTCGGGAAAGGCCGTGATGAAAATCACCGGAACCGGCGTGCCCGCCAGAATTTCGTTGACGGCATCGATACCGGATGAACCATCCGCGAGCTGGATGTCCGCAAGCACCATCCTCGGCCTCGTGCTCGCAAACAGCGCCACGGCTTCCTTGTGCGTGCGGGCTGTGCCCACAACCCGATGCCCAAGGCTCTCGACCATCTCCTCGATATCCATTGCGATCAGCGGCTCGTCCTCGATGATGAGAACGTCAGTCGCAACCTGGCGCGAAATCTCGTCGCTGGCTTCCGCGATCAATTCCGCGAAGCGGTCGTCTTCCACGTCGAGGATTTCCGCAGCTTCCGCTTCCGAAAAGCCTTCGACTGCCACGAGAAGGAACGCCTGGCGGGGCATCGGCGCGAGGGCGGACAGATTTGCCGCCGCGCGGCTTTCCCAGCCAGCGGTACCATCGGCTTCCGGCACGCGAATGCTGACTGAGGTGAAAAGGGTGGTGAAGACCCGATACAGCGAAATCCTGTCGCTGGACAGCTTTGGAAAAACGCTGACATCGGTGATGATCGCTTCGAGCGTGGCAGCAACCAGCGCGTCGCCGCTATTTTGCGATCCGGTTACGGCACGGGAAAAGCGCCGCAAATAGGGAAGGTGCGGCGCAATCCTTGCGGATAAACTCATGATATGGCGTCTCCCTCAGTGACGTTTGGATGAAAGCCGACCGGCTGTCAGAAAGGCAAAAACGCGGCACATTCAAAAAAGTTCCCACATTTGCGGAACGATATTCAAAGACACACGTTGAAGCCCACCATCCGAGCGTTCGCAGCCCGTGCGAACGGGAAAAGACCTGAGGTTGAATGAGTCGACAGACCGGGGCTAGAGACATAAGCATGAAGCCAAATATAGCGGCCGCGACCGGCGGCCAGAAGAAGGCGGGGCGCCGCTCCGAAACGTTGGGGTCGAATTCGGAAATCGGCCGCAAACTTAAGCAATATTATGACGATCTCGTTTCCGACGAGGTCCCGGACAGGTTCGCGAACCTTCTGAAACAGCTCGAGGAAAGCGAGAAAGCCAGTGCCACGCCAGTCGGCGAGGGGCAATGAGCATGGCTGACACCGCATCGACCTTCAAGCAGGATTTGCTGGGCGCGATACCCAGCCTGCGGGCGTTCGCCATGTCACTGGCCCAGAATGCGGACAAGGCCGACGATCTCGTGCAGGAGACATTGGTCAAGGCCTGGGACAAGCAGGCATCGTTCCAGCCCGGCACCAATCTGAAGGCCTGGGTCTTCACCATTTTGCGTAATGAGTTCTACTCGCAGATGCGCAAGCGCGGTCGCGAGGTGCAGGATAGCGACGGCGTCATCACGGCGCGTCTGGCCGTGCATCCGGCCCAGCAGGGTTCCATGGACCTCGACGACTTCCGCACCGCTCTCGAGACGTTGCCCGAAGACCAGCGCGAAGCCATCATCCTGATCGGCGCATCCGGTTTCTCTTACGAAGAGGCTGCTGAAATTTGCGACTGCGCCGTCGGCACGATCAAGAGCCGTGTCAGCCGGGCTCGCAGCCGGCTTCAGGAAATCCTCAACGTGAGCGGTGAGGCCGATTTCGGCCCGGATGCCATCTCAGCTCAGGTGATGGGATCAAACGCCGCCTGACCGATCACGGCCGCGCTCGATCGCACGACCGAGCGCGGCGATGAGGTCCGTTCCGCCATAGGGTTTGGCTACGACTTCGATGTCGGAAACGATGCCGAACCGCTCCTCAATATCCGTGTATCCGGTCGCGAAGACGAACGGTATGCCCCGTTCGGTGAGGGAGTTTGCAAACTCCGCAGTGGAATTGCCACCCAGCATAAGATCCAGCACGGCGACATGAAACACTTCGCTGGCGAGAGGATCATCTCCGAGATCTTCGAGCTGGCGAATGATGGTAACTTCAGCCGCGCCATACTCGCGGCATAGCTGCTCCACGTCCATGGCGATGAGGAATTCATCCTCCATGACAAGGACGTGCATTCCATCCAGGCGAATATCCTGCAAAATATCGGGTCTCCGTGAGAGGCGATATGTGGCTGATTGCATCCCTCCTGTCATTTAAAAAAGACACACCGGCAACCTTGCCCACAGTGGCGCGTTTGACAGTTCACGGATGACGTTGGGCGAGACGGCAGGCGGGCGGGGATCACCATGAAAGACGAAGTTAAGGTGCGCTCGGAGCGCAAATATCCATGTGAGAAATGTCCCCTCGCCCGCCGCGACGTATTCCGCGAGTTCAAGCCGAAAGAGCTGGATTTCGTGTCGCGTTTCAAGCGAGGCGAACTCTCTGTCGACAAGGGGGCAACCGTACTCGCTGAAGGCACCCGGAACCCGCATCTCTATACGGTGCTGATAGGCTGGGGGTTTCGCTACAAGCTTATGCCTGATGGTCGACGTCAGATCGTCAATTACGTTTTGCCGGGCGATCTCATCGGCCTGCAAGGCACCCTGATGGACGAAATACAGCACTCCGTGGAAACTCTGTCGCCGATGACGCTGTGCGTGTTCGAGCGCGGTGAGTTGCTCTCGCTTTATCGCGAACACCCTGAATTGGCCTACGACGTCACCTGGCTTGCCTCGCGCGAGGAATCCATGCTGGACGAGAACCTGCTGAGCGTCGGTCGGCGCTCGGCCTTGGAAAGGCTTGCCTACCTGATCGCATTCCTGACCAATCGTGCGCGTGTCGTGGGGATGTTCAACGGCACCGCTACGCTGCCGATCACCCAGCAGCACTTCGCCGACACGCTCGGCCTTTCACTCGTCCACACCAACAAGACAATCCGCAAGCTGATAGATCGAAAGCTCGTTCGCTGGCGCGACGGCGGTTGCGAGGTGCTCGACGTCGACCGGTTGGCGGAATTGTCGGGATGGGACCCGTCCTACGACGGCTCGCGACCGTTCATATAACCGGGCGTCCTTCACGACACTTCACGCATTTCGGGAACTTGCGCTATGATCGGACGTTGTCCGACGGCAACTTGAAAGGGAGTAACGAAATGGCAGCGGCATCCACCGGCAGGACGACCCGAGGCGGCAACGGCACGAAGGCGAAGCCCGAAGACCTTGAAGCCGAGATCGCGCGCCTGCGCGAAGACGTAGCGCGGCTGAGCGCGCAACTATCGGCTACCGGCCAGCACTCCTATTCCGCAGCGAAGCGAGCAGCGACCGAGGGTGCCGAACAGCTTCGCGTCAAGGGCGAGGCGGCAATGGAAAACATTCGCGCCAACGCCAGCGACATCGAAAAGCAGGTTTCGGACGCCGTGCGGGAAAAGCCGATCAGCTCGCTCGCGATTGCCGTTGGCATCGGCTATTTCCTAGCCCTTCTGTCGCGTCGCTGACACGTGGGGGCGTTCGCATCATTGATCGCGTCGATCGTTTCCGGTGAAGCATCGGAGGCGATGGCGCGTGCGCGGCGGAAAGCCATCATATATCTGGCTGCCGGGCTTCTTTGCCTCTGCGGCGTCGGCTTTTTGATCGTGGCGGGTTTCATTGCCGCGGCACAGGAGATCGGGGCGGTGGAGGCAGCGTTGGCCTTTGCCGGCGGTTTCATCGTCGTCGCGCTGCTGCTGCTGGGTATCGGTTCTATAACCGCCCGGGCTCGCGAACGACGCATAGCCAAGCGCCGCAAGAGCGAAGCGAGAGCGCTCGCCGGGGCAGCCGCGTTTGCCATGCTCCCGACGCTTCTCGCCAGCCGTAAAGCCGGGCTGGCGCTCGTGGTGCCTGCGGTCGCGGCTCTTGCATGGGCCGTGATGCGTGAAAACACGCCGCCTTCGGACGACACGGACAATTCTCCGGATTAAGAATTACTCCGGCTTCCCGGGAACCTCGCCCGCTGCGGCCGCATTGGTGTCGGAGAGGATTTTCTGACACCGGAGTTTCCAGATGCCCAAGACCGTAGACAAAAACAAAGCCCGGCAAGGACGCAGCGGCTGGCAGGTTCTTGTCGTGCTTGTTTGCGCTCTGGCCCTAGTACTGCTGGTTTGGTGGGGCGTGGGTATCTTCGGCAGTGCAATTGATCCGGAAGAGCCCGTCGGCGGCGCACCTGCCGAACAGCCCGCCGCGGAAGACACGCAGCCCGCAGGTTAGCGTCTATACCGATCCTGCCGGAACCAGCACCTTCAGTGAACCTGGATGGCAGCGCAGGATCGTCTCTTTTTCCAGCTCGCAAAGTTCGCCATCTATCGCGCATCCGAACCGTTCGTGTCGCGCGAGCACGCGAAGCCGCACCTCTTGCGCCGTCGACATTTCGACCTGTTCGTTTGTCTTCCATCGCCCGAGCAACATGTTGAGTGCCAGCGATATCATGTCTCCCCGGGTGCGCGACCGCGTGACGTAAACACCGAGAACGCCGTCATCCGGCGCATCCGCATAAGGAAGATGACCTTCCCCGAAAACATTGTTGGTGATGCCGATGCCGGCCGTCGCCAGCATTCTCTCTTCGCCGTCATCGAGTGTCAGGCCGATCCGCATTCGCGGTGGCCTGAAGAAGGCGCCGAAGCCGGCACGAATGGACGCCCTGATCTTGCCGAGCCGGGAGCGAAACACCTCCTTCTCGCGCAGGCGAATGAGCTTAGCATGAAGCCCGACTGAAAACTGATGGATAAACGGTTCGCCGTTGGCGCTTGCAACGTCCACATCGCGGAATTGTCCGTCCCGAAGCGCGGCGGCAGCCGCTTCAAGTTCGAGCGGGATCCCCAGGCTTCTTGCAAAAAGGTTCATTGTGCCGGCGGGAAGTATCGCAAGCGCCTTGTCGCTTCCCATCAGCTTGCCGGCAGCGCAGGAAACCGTGCCGTCGCCACCACCGATCATGACGACGTCGCAGTCGCCGGCGAGCGCCTGGTCAAGCGCGTGCTCGATTTCCTTGCCGGCAACCACGGCCACCATCACCTGGTGACCCGCCTCTTGCACCGTTTCGCGCAAGCGTGCCGTGAAGGCTGCGAGGTCGAGTGTACGGAGCGTTCCGCCTTCTCGATTGAGGATGATCTGGAAGCGCATGTTGTTGCAGGTCTCCAGATTTGAGTCACGGAGAAGGAGTGGATTGTGCCGGAGCCAGCACAGCAAGCATCAATGCGCGAGAGATGCGGATCGTTCCGCCGCGCTACGTCGGTGTCGAGAATTATGAATCGGAACCAGAATGCCGGCGGCTACGTTGTCCGGTTGTGAAGGTCACGTCCGGACCTCCCCTGCGAAAGTTCGGTTCCGGACGCGACCGTGCAAAGGAACATGCACAAGGAGAGATTAACATGATCCGGAACCTTTTGGCGACAACTGCCATCGCAACGCTTATCGCAACTGGCGCTGCCATGGCGCAGACCACCACTCCCGCCCCGTCTGCAGATGCCCCGATGGAAGCTGCACCGCAGCCTCAGGTAAAGCATGCCGAGGGACATCTGGCATCTAATCTGATCGGCGAGACGGTCTACAACGGCAGCGGCCAGGACGCCGAGAACATCGGTCAGGTCAAGGATCTGGTTCTCGACAGCGAAGGCAACATCCAGGCGATCGTCGTTGGTGTCGGCGGCTTCCTGGGCATCGGCGAAAAGCAGGTGGCGCTTGAGTATGATCTGGTCGAGTGGACCGAGATGGATGGCGAGGAATACATCGTCGTCGAGACCACCCGCGAGGCCCTTGAAGCTCAGGAAGAGTTCGATCTGGCTGCCTATGAGATGCAGCCGGCGGATGCGGAGGTTGGCAACACTCAGCCAGCAAATGCTGACGACCTCGCTGCGGCCCCGATGGCTGACGAAGAAGCCGGCATGACCGACGATACGGCGGCCGCGCCTGCTGACGACACCGCTGCACCGGCCGACGACGGCATGGCTGCCACTGAGGAAGCTGCACCGGCTGACGATATGGCCGCAGCTCCGACGGACGAAGAAACGGCTGCACCTGCCGATGACGGCATGGCGGCGACGGAGGAAGCCGCTCCCGCTGACGAAGAGACTGCCGCGGCTCCCGCAGACGACTCCATGACCGACACGGACGATACCGAGACTTCCGCTATCGACCGCTCGTCGTTGAACGAGGTCCCGCTCGGCGATATCCGCGCCGAAGACTTCGTCGGCACCACCGTCTACGGCGCCAACGACGAGAACATCGGTGAGATCGGTGACGTCATTCTGACCGATGATGGTTCGGTTGACGCCGTTATCATCGACGTCGGCGGCTTCCTCGGCGTCGGCGAGAAGGAAGTTGCGGTGGGCATGGACAATCTAGCGTTTCTGGCGGATGCCGACGGCGAGTACTACCTGTACACGGCGTTCACTCAGGAGCAGCTCGAGGCCCAGGCCGCCTACGATGAAGGCTCCTTCGCCGAGAATCGTGACGATCAGCTTCTGATGACCGATCCGGCACAGTAAGTTTTCCGACGGAAATCGATGGAGGCCCGCGCTCCCCGGCGCGGGCCTTTTATATGCTCCCGATCGCAAAGAGGTGAACGATCACCGCTTCATTGTTCGATAATACAGAACGGATCATCGCTTCACAGCAGGCTTTTCCCGGAACCCTTTTGCACGACATATGGTCCCAAGCGCCGCGATAGTGCGGCCGACAAAGGAGCCTGACCATGCTCGACCAGATAAAGGGACTTCACCACGTAACTTCGCTGGCGCGCGACGCCAACGAGAACAATGACTTCTTCACGCACAAGCTCGGCCTTCGTCGGGTCAAGAAGACCGTCAACTTCGACGCACCGGATGTCTACCATCTCTACTATGCGGACGAATTCGGAACGCCCGGTTCGGTCATGACCTATTTTCCGTTCCCCGATGCGGCGCGTGGCCGTCCGGGAACAGGCGAGGTTGGCATCACCGCCTTTTCGGTGCCCGAAGGCACACTCGCCTTTTGGGAGCAGCGCCTCGCCGGCGAAGGCGTGAACGGGCTGAAACGTTCAGAGCTGTTCGGCGAACAGCGGCTGACCTTCGAGGGCCCGGACGGGGACGGTTTCGCGCTCGTAGAGGCTCGTGACGACAATCGCGCGCCGTGGACGAATGGCGGTGTCGGCAGCGACGAGGCGATCCGCGGCTTCCACTCGGTTTCCATGCGTCTGCAGGACGGTGGGGCGACGGCAGAGCTCCTGAAGTTCATGAACTACGAGGAGATCGATAAGACAGGTTCGGTGCGCCGCTTCGCGGTCAAGGGCGACAGCAACGGCGCCGATGTGATCGACGTCGAGTCGTTGCCCGTCCTCGGTCATGCGAGACAAGGCGCGGGCTCGGTTCATCACGTCGCCTTTGCCGTCGAGAACCGCGCAAAGCAGCTCGAAGTCCGCAAGGCGCTGATGGAAACCGGTTATCAGGTTACGCCGGTGATCGATCGCGACTACTTCTGGGCGATCTACTTCCGCACGCCCGGCGGCGTCCTGTTCGAGGTTGCCACCAACGAGCCCGGCTTTGACCGCGACGAGGATACGAAGCATCTCGGCGAGGCCTTGAAGCTGCCATCTCAGCACGAGCATCTGAGGCCTTATCTGGAGAGCCATCTCCAGCCGATAGAGGACTGAGGCGATGACGATTGACGCATACATCCACAAGGCCGCCGGGGGAGAACCCGGCGGTCCCCTCCTCTTCGTGTTCCACGGAACGGGCGCGGACGAAAACCAGTTCCTGGGTCTCGGTCGCGAGCTGTTGCTCGCGGCGACCGTCGTCGCGCCGCGCGGAGACGTCTCCGAACATGGCGCGGCCCGCTACTTCCGCCGCACCGGCGAAGGCGTCTACGACATGGACGATCTTGCGCGCGCGACGCGGAAGATGGTCGAGTTCGTTCGTGCCCACGTGGACGAGAAGAAGCCCTCGGCGGTTTTTGGTCTCGGCTATTCGAACGGTGCCAATATCCTGGCCTCGGTTCTGTTTGCCGCACCCGGCCTTTTCGACAAGGCCGTGCTGATGCACCCGCTTATCCCGTTCGAGCCGCAGGTGGACGGCACGCTCGCCGGAACCGGTGTGCTGGTGACCGCCGGGCGCCGCGATCCGATATGTCCGCCGGAGCTGACACAAAAACTGGAGAACGACTTGCGGAAATTGGAAGCCGCGGTGGAGCTCCTGTGGCATGAAGGCGGCCACGAGATACGCCAGCCGGAAATTCTGGGCGCCGAGGCATTCCTGTCCGCAGCGACGGCAAAGGTATGAGGAGAGCTACATGACCGATGAAACCAGGATCGAACTCGAGGACAACGGCGCCAAGGGCCGCTACGTCGTCAAGGGGCCGGACGGCGCCGAGGCGGAGATGACCTTCACCAAGGTCGGCGAACATCAGCTCATCATCGACCATACCGAAGTGCCGGACGCGTTCCGCGGCCAGGGCGTCGGCGCGCGGCTGGTCATGCGGGCGGTCGAGGACGCGCGGGCAGCCGGAAAGACGATCATTCCACTTTGCCCCTTCGCCGCCGCGCAGTTCCGGCGCCATCCGGAATGGGCGGACGTCCTGAAGAAATAGGTCGAGGCCTTCAAGTTCGGCCTCGCCGCCTTCGTCGCGCCGCACATGTTCTTCTATTCGCAGGCACTGCTTATGCAGGGATCGTGGCCTGAGATCGTGCTTGTGTTCGCCACTGCGTGCCTTGGCGTCTACCTGCTTTCGGCAGCCGTATAGGCATGGTTCTTCGGTCCGCTCAAGGTAGTCATGCGGGTGCCGCTGTTCATTGGAGCGCTGGCGATGTTCAAGGGCGGTCTGGCGACGGACATTGCGCCCGCCGTCCACACGGAACCATTTACCCCGCAATTCCGTTGCCAGAGCAAGCCAGCCGCCGCATTCCAGCGGCGTCTTGACGCTGACCCTTTCAGGCACGGAGTTTCCCAGCATGGCGCCCTTTTCAAGACACCAGTCCTCCCTCGATCTCCATCAGGAAATCGCAACGCTGCGCAAGGAAGTCGCGGCTCTCGGAAAGGCTATGTCCAGGCAAGGCAGCAGCGCCTATCGCGATACCCGCGACCAGGCCACTGATTTCTATGCAGACCTCGCTGATCGCATATCGGATGTAATGCCCGTCATTCGGCGGCGAGCGCATGATTTCGAGGAAACGATCCGCGCAAATCCGACGCGGACCGTTGCAGTTGTCGGGCTGGTGGCGCTGACGGTTGCCGCAGCCGCAGTGCTGGGAAGCCGGCGCCGATAGCGCCGGCGCAAGGCTAGGCCTGCTTGATGAGTCTGATCAGCACCAGCAGGATCACCGCGCCAATCGTGGCGTGGATGATCGCGGCGATAACGCCGCTGCCGAGGCTGATGCCAAGCGCGGGAAACAGAAAACCGGCAATGAACGCGCCGACGATGCCGACGACGATATTGCCGAGCAGGCCGAAACCGTAGCCCTTGACCAACTGGCCCGCCAGCCAGCCGGCAACCGCACCGATAAGGATGAAGACGATAAGACTTTCAATGCCCATGATTCGGGGCCTCCTCTCCTGAGACGAACGGATCATGTACCCATGCGCAGACTCTGTCCAGCATCGCCCTACGGTGATGTCGTGTTCCCGAAACCGTGCGGCGGAACGGCGCAGTCGTTCTTGGTCTGCCCCCTGAAAAGTGGTCCTCCCTGAAGTAGGCTATTGAGCCATTGGAGAGGACGTTGGAATGCCCCAGAAGAAGCATAAGCCCGAAGAGATCGTCGCGAAGCTGCGCCAGGTCGATGTTCTGCTGTCGCAAGGAAGATCGGTTGGCGAGGCGGTTCGCACGATCGGCGTGACGCAGTTCACGTATTATCGCTGGCGCAAGGAGTTCGGCGGCCTGAAGGGCGATCAGGTGAAGCGGCTGAAAGAACTCGAGAAAGAGAATGACCGGCTGCGCAAGGCTGTGTCGGACCTCACGCTCGAGAAGCTGATCCTGAAAGAGGCTGCCTCGGGAAACTATTGAGCCCCGCCCGTCGCCGTCGCTGCGTCGACCATGTCGTGGCGAAGTTCTCCGTCTCGGAGCGGTTTGGTGGGACAGGGCTAGCCACTATGCTTGAAGGCCGACGTTCTTGCAGGATATCGGTTTGCTCGTCGATTTCCCTGCAAGACGCGAATTCTCTACGATCGGGGTTCGGCACGGTGAGCACCGCGTCCCTTCCTCCGAATGCACTCAATTCAGGGTAGACAGCATTTGAATGGCGCAGAGGCGACCATCAGATCCGCCACGGCTTCCTCTAGCGTCGCTGAGGCTGGTGAGTTTGCGCTGAAACAAAGAGGCACTGGACAGGGGCTGATACATGAGTTGGAGGACGAGGAAGTTGATTCCTTCGTCCCCCGCCACGGGGTGAGTGATCACTTCAATTCATGGAGATTCCCGATGAGCCGACAGTTTTCCCGCTCTGACCATAAGCCACGATCTACCGAAGGTTCGACGTTGGTGCCGATGCTCGTATGGGGTCTCTCCCTCTGCATCGTCGGCATGGCGGCTGTCGTCGCCTTCGTCTGACGAGCCCGCGCGCTCCAGACTTCGAAAGCAGGGCTCACCTATCAATAACGGAACAATCAACTTTTTGTGTCGTTGCACCGCATGTGCGTCGGCATTGGCGCAAGCCGCCTGAACAAAACTAGCAGGAGAATTATCATGATCCGATTCACTTCCATCGCGCTGGCAGCAGGCCTTTCGCTCACCATGCTGAGCGCCGCTCAAGCTGCGGAGCATGAGGTGCGGATGCTTAACAAGGGGCCCGAGGGTCAACCGATGCAGTTCGACCCGGCGTTCCTCAAGATCGAGCCGGGCGACACCGTGAAGTTCGTTGCGACAGACAAGGGTCATAATGCGGAAACGATCCTGGAGATGATCCCCGAGCGCGCAGAGACCTGGAAGGGAAAGATCAACGAAGAGATCACGGTCACGTTTAATGAAGAGGGCATCTATGGCTACAAGTGCATGCCGCACTTCGCAATGGGCATGGTGGGGATCATCCAGGTAGGTGACGATGTCTCGAACTTAGATTCTGCAGAGACTGCCAAGCTCCCCGGCCGCGCCAAGCCGCGCATGGCTGAACTGATCGCCCAGATTAGCGATTAAGGTAGTCCTTTCATCCGGTTGCCCTAGCTTTGCCGGTCCTCAGAAGAGGGCTGGCCACACCCTGGAGATATACATGTCCAAAGAACACAATCCGCCGATCGAAGACACGGCCGCTGACCATCCGACCGGAATCAGCCGGCGCAGCCTGCTAGCAGGAACCGTGGGAACGGTCGGAGGCCTCGTTGCTGCCAGTGGTGCCAATGCTCAGTCACATGCACACGGAACCCAAATGGCGGAGCACCGAAGCTACTCGGGCAGCCTGAGCAATCGGATCTACTCGGTCAATCCAGTGCATCCGAGCATGGCTGATATCGCCGAGAATCCGGAGAACATCCCTCCTGCGATCGACCGACAGGAGCCGGCCACGATCACCGTCGAGCTAGAGACCAAAGAGGTCGAGGCCCATTTGGACGAGAAGAGCACGTTTCGCTTCTGGACCTTCAACGGGACGGTGCCGGGGCCGTTCATCCGGGCACGCGTCGGTGACACCTTGGATGTCCGCCTCAAGAACGCCGACGACAGTTGGATGATGCACAATGTCGACTTCCATGCTGCGACAGGTCCCGGCGGCGGGGCGGACGCCACCACGGCTGCGCCTGGCGAAGAACGCAGTTTCAAGTTCAAGGCTCTGAACCCAGGCCTGTACGTCTATCACTGCGCCGTGCCCCCAGTGGCGCTGCATATCGCCAACGGGATGTACGGGCTCATTCTGGTCGAGCCGGAAGAAGGCCTGCCGGAGGTCGACCGCGAGTTCTATGTCATGCAGGGTGAGATCTATACAGAGGAGCCATTCGGCAGCAGCGGCCTGTTGAACGAGAGCTATGACAAGCTCCTCAACGAACGCCCGGAATATTTTGTCTTCAACGGGCATGTCGGCGCGCTGACGGAGCATTATCCAATGAAAGCGAAGGTCGGAGAGACCGTCCGCATCTACTTCGGCGTCGGTGGGCCCAACTACACCTCGTCCTTCCATGTGATCGGCGAGATTTTCGATAAGGTCTACCAGATGGGCTCGGTCACCAGCCCACCGATCACCGACGTGCAGAGCGTATCCGTCCCTCCCGGGGCGGCGACCATCGTGGAGTTCAAGTGCGAGGTGCCGGGCCGCTATGTCCTTGTGGATCATGCTCTCTCGAGGGCGGAACGGGGGCTAGCAGGGTACTTGATCGTGGAAGGGGACGACAATCCCGAGATCTTCGACGCACCCGAGAACGAACACGGCAGCAGCCACTGAACATGACCGGCGGCGGTGCAACAATGCGCTGCAGTCGGTCACAACAGATTCCAATACGGCAGACGGGAAGGAGCG